>JAFZLA010000006.1 GCA_017551705.1 Treponema sp. | reverse complement strand
CGTTGCTCACGGAAAGACAGGACTTCGATGCAAAAAAGATGATGGGCGAATACAAGCCCATGAATCTTGTTGATCAAGCTCTGGCCGCCATAAATTAAATAGCTTAGAAAGTTGACTTGTTTGTTGACTTTTTATGGGAGAATCATATGGAATTGATTACTGACGAAAAAGAGCGCCTAAAGATTCTTAGGAAAGAACTAAAAGCGGAAGGCGGCTGGAAACTTGATTCTTTGGTAAGGTGCGTTCACTGCGGAATGGTCTTCCAAGGGTCCGAAATGCAAGTGGAGAAAAACGAGAGCGGCTATCTTGTTAACTGCAAGTTTTCTCCCAAATGTTCCGGCACAATAATCGACCTAATAGACAAAGACGACGAGTGGTTCCAGTAACCGAGCGTCTCCCGCAACGTTGCGAGTTTCTGTTGAAACTCGCATCTCCACTGCAATTTGCTTGGCAAATTGAGTGTACCCCACACTGAAAATGACAACTAGCAACACGCGAGTCATCATTTTCGTATGGGGCAAGCGTTTCGCCGCTTGACCACTCGTCGGGGTCATTCCCCCCGACACCCCAGAGGCGTTTCGCCGCCTCTCAAAAAATCCCGCAACCTTGCGACATCGCCCTAAAAGCCAGTCCGCCCCAAAAGGCGGACAAAATGGCTTTTTTTGGGCTGATGCCTTGGTCACGGGCTTTTTTTCACTCCCACGAGGAAGCGTTTTTCTTGTTGGAAAAACGCATTTTCTGCGCTATAATTTTTTCATAAAAAGAGGCGAAATATGGCGCAGATTACTGTAAAAATAGAATCAGCTTTTCCTCCGCAGGAGCAATATAACGAATGTGGATTTACTTTGTCATTTTCAGAATCGGAGGACGAAGCTGTATTGTTTGACCTTAGCCAAGACTTTTGCTCAAAGTTAGTGCCAAAGGAACCTGTTGCCGCTTTTGTTGAAGAAATATGTAAGATAGATTTTCAAAAGCTTCTTTGGGAAGATGAAAAGATTCAGTATGCAGACGGATTTTACATTATCGTAGAAATCTCAAACAATTCACGCGATTTAACGCTTGAATTGAATAATCCAAGCATGAAAAATTACAAGTTTGGTGGCTGTACGGAAAGCTGCAAGTTCCTAGAATTAGTTCAAAAAATGTCCGCTTTTGCCAAGAAACAAGGTGTGGACTTTGAATTAAATGTTGAATAGCGGAGAAGCCTAAAACATTAACAAAAGTCAAATTTTGCGCTATAATGTTCTCATAGTTTCAGACTATGTGAACATGGAAATGACCTTTATGGATAGCTATAAGATTAAGCATAATTTGAGAGATGAAGGGCTGCTGCCAGAACAGAAAGCTCGCGTAAAAATTGATGAACTTCTTGAATCTGCCGGTTGGACTGTTGTTTCGCGAGAGGACTTTACTCCAGCCGCTGTAAACGCTCAGGCTGTGGAAGAAAATATCCTGCAAGGCAACAAAGAGGCTGACTATATGCTTTATCTTGACGGCAAGGCTATTGCCGTCCTTGAAGCAAAAAGAGAAGAGAATCAGCTTGGACTAAAAGTCGCTGATCAGGCCCAAAATTATACAGGCATACTCCCAAATTGGGTTCAAGCTTGGAAGACGCCGCTTCCTTTTATCTTTCTCTCAAATGGAAATCTTTTGCTTTTTAAAGATATGCGGGAGAAAGAACCGGCTTATAAAGTTCTAAAAAAAATGTTCACTCCAAAAGAGATTGTAAATCTTGCAGGTAGCGACATTCAATCAGAATATGCAAAACTTCCAGCCTTGCCGCCTGTTGGCCCTAAGGGGTTGCGAGAGTGCCAGTTTGAAGCCATAACAAATCTTGAGATCTCTTTTAAACAAGGTCAAAAAAAGGCTTTGATTGTTCTTGCAACCGGCGCGGGCAAGACTTTTACTGCCTGCACAGCCGCTTACCGTCTCTTGAATTATATGGGAGCAAAGCGCGTTCTCTTCCTTGTAGACCGCAACAATCTAGGAAAACAGGCGGAAGGCGAATTTGGAACCTATAAGCTAACTGAAACTGGAAACGCTTTTTCTGACGAATACATTGTCCACCGCTTGCGTAGCGTAGATAAAATTGGAAATGCAAGCGTTGTTATTTCAACAATTCAAAGGTTGTTTGCCGCATTAACTGGACAAGAAATTGTTGACAACGATGATGACGAAGAATCCACAACGGATGATGAGGCTTCCACAGGAAAACAGGTTCAACTTACTGGCAATGTTCTTTTGCCGCCAGATTTCTTTGATGTAATTATTATCGATGAATGTCACCGTTCTATTTATGGAGACTGGCAGCAAGTTCTTAAATATTTTTCAAATGCAAAGATTATCGGACTTACGGCAACACCCACTCCAGAGGCGGAAGCATTCTTTAATAAGAATAGAGTCGTCAATTATACTCTTGAAAAATCTATCGCTGACGGCGTAAATGTTCCGCCTCGCGTTTACAGAATAAAAACTGAAATCTCTGAAGCCGGCGGAACTCTCAACGAAGGAGATAAAATAACAAAGGTTTCCAATTTAACTGGCCAAGGCCAAAATCAGAAGCAAAAATATGATAAGAATTACACAAAGACAGAACTTGACCGAAGCGTTGTTGTTCCGTCACAAATTGAAACTGTAGTAAGAGCATATAAAGACGCAATATTTGAATCGCTCTATCCAGACAGAAAGAAAGACTGGAATATGATTCCTAAGACACTTTTCTTTGCCAAGAAAGAAAGCCATGCAAAGGATATATTAGCAGCGATAGAAAAAGTTTTTGGAGAAGAATTTCCGGATGGAAAATTGCCTGAAAAATACGCTCAAAAAATCACATGCGCCGAAGGAAACTCTAACCAATTAATCAGCGATTTTAGAAACGACAAAGATTTTCGCATTGCAATTACAGTAACGCTTGTAGCGACCGGCACCGATGTGCGTCCGCTTGAAGTTCTTGTTTTCATGCGCGACATTAATTCAGAAGTTTTATACACGCAGATGAAAGGTCGCGGTTGTAGAACTATTGATGACGATAAACTTAGGAACGTAACAACCAACGCGAATTCTAAAGATTTCTATTATCTTATTGATGCTGTTGGCGTTACTGAACACGAGAAATCTATGCCTACTCCAAACAACGGAGGAGGAGGCGTAAAGGTTCTTTCATTAAAAGACCTTCTTGAACATCTTGCCCACGGCGAAGTTTCTGATGAAAACCTGAATCTTTTGGCCGGCTATCTTTCTAACGTAAACAAAAAGGCAGAGCCGGAAGATTTGATAGAGTTGAATGAACTTATCAAGACAACAACTATTAAGCAGATTTGTCTTGACATCTATGCTGCTATAGACCCCGATAATAAATCATTCCCTGAATATAAAGACATTAATGATCCAAATACAGAAAGAAAGACTTTGGTTTCCGCTTTGCTGAATAATGTAAAAGCAAGAAAAAAGCTTTTGGAAGTTAACGCGGGCTTTATCAAAATTGCAGTTGATGAAACGGACAAATTGATTTCCGCTGGATTCTCAAAAGAACAGGCAAAGCAGTACATAGATACTTTTGAACAATATCTTGAAGACAACAAAGATGAAGTTGAAGCTTTAAGAATTCTTTACAATCAGGAAAAAGTAGCTATTACTTATAGTATGCTAAAAGATTTGGAAAAGAAACTTATTGCATACAACAATCAGTTTAAATCTGAATTCTTGTGGACTTGCTATCAGACATTAGATGGAGAAACTGGTAATGTAAAACCTTTGAATAAAGAAACTGAATTTGGTGTTCTTACAAATCTTATTCAACTTGTAAGATACGGATATAAACTTGATAAAGAACTTGTTTCACTTAAACGAAGATTCGGAAGTTATTTCAATCTTTACTGTGGACAGGCATGGCGTAAGTTTACACCAGAACAGGTTGAAATTGTACAGCAGATTGCAGAGTACATCGTACAAAACGGCTGTATAAACAATATTGAATTAAACAAAGCAAAACATGATTTATTTGTTAAAGCGATTCCAATCTTTGGAGCTGACAAATTAAATTCTGAAATGCAGACTATATCTAAATACTTATTCTACGGAAAGGCAGCATAAAAATGGCAAAAAAAGAAGCAACTCAGGTTAAACCAGAACAGACACTTACAAAGAAGGTCTGGAATATGGCCGACGTTCTTGCAGCAGCAGGCGTTGGATTCACAGATTATATTATTCAGTTAACATACCTCTTATTCTTGAAAATGGATTCTGAAAAAGAGTCTTATGGTTTGGGAAGTGCACTCCCAGAAGGAAGCAAATGGAAAGATATTGTTGAACTTGATGGACCGGATCAGCTTGCGAAATATGAAAAGATTCTTGAAACTCTACAGGCTAAAGATGGTCTCATTGGAGCAATCTTTACTGAAGCCCAAAATAAAATAACAAAACCAGCTCTTCTTAAAAAGCTCATTGGAATGATTGATGAAGAAAACTGGTTCAGTATGGATGGAGACCTTAAAGGTGCTATCTATGAAAGCATTCTTGAAAAGAACGGACAGGATAAAAAATCCGGAGCCGGACAATACTTTACTCCACGTCCTTTAATCAGTGCAATGGTTGATGTTGTTCAGCCAAAAATCACTGAAACAGTTGCTGACCCTGCATGTGGTACTGGCGGATTCTTGCTTGCCGCTTATGACTATATGAGAAAACAGAGCGACGAGCAGGATAAAGTTGAGTTCTTACAGACAAAAGCTCTTCGCGGAAATGATATTACACCTCTTGTAGTAACACTTGCTTCCATGAACCTTTATCTTCATGACATTGGAGCAGATACAACTCCAATCAAATGTGAAGACAGTCTGGAACATGAACCTGAACATCTTGTAGATGTAATTCTTGCAAATCCACCATTTGGTGCCCGCCCTGCAGGAAGTGTTGATATTTCAACAATGCGTTCTGACTTGATTGTTACTACAAGCAACAACCAGTTGAACTTCTTACAGCATATGATGGTTATGCTTAAAGACGGCGGAAGAGCCGGAATCGTTCTTCCCGATAACGTTCTTTTTGCAGATGGTGCCGGTGAAACTCTTCGTAAGAAACTGCTTAAAGATTTTAATCTTCATACAATTCTTCGTTTGCCAACAGGTATTTTCTATGCCAATGGTGTAAAAGCAAATGTGTTGTTCTTTGAAAAAGGAACTCCTACAAAAGAAACCTGGTACTATGATTATAGAACAGGCATTAAACACACACTTGCAACAAAACCTCTTAAACGTTCTGATCTTGATGATTTTGTAAACTGCTACTGTGCAGGTCATATCGAAGACAGAAAAGAAACATGGAGTGAAGAAAATCCAACAGGCCGCTGGCGTAAATATGATGTAAAAGACTTACTTGAACGAGATAAGACAAGCCTTGATATTTCTTGGATTAAAGATAAAGACGACTTAGAAGACATAACTCTTAAAGAACTTTTCTCAACAATCAAAGAAAAAGCTTCAAATATCAATACTGCTGTAGATAAGCTTTCTGAATTGCTTAATGGAATTGAGGAATAAACAGATGAACACAAAAGCCTTACGACAAAAAGTTTTAGACCTCGCAATACACGGAAAACTTGTTCCTCAAAATCCTAATGATGAAAGTGCTACTGTCCTACTTGAAAAAATCAGAGCTGAAAAAGCAGAGAAGATTAAAAATGGTGAACTTAAAGCAGATAAAAAAGATTCATTCATTTTTGTAGGAAGTGATAAACGACATTATGAGCAGTTCTCCGATGGAACCGTAAAAGATATTGAAGATGAGATTCCGTTTGTCCTACCCAAAAATTGGGCATGGTGTAGATTAAAAGAAATTATTTCAATTAATCCAAGAAATAAACTTGATGAAAACTTAGAAGTTTCTTTTATTCCGATGACTTATATTGACGCTGATTATAAAAATACACATAAGCAAGAAAAAAGAGTTTGGAAAGAAATAAAAACTGGTTTTACCCACTTTGCAGAAAATGATGTAGCTATTGCAAAAATTTCTCCATGTTTTGAAAATAGAAAATCTGTAATATTACATAATTTAATTAATGGTTATGGCGCAGGTACAACGGAATTATTTATTCTACGTACAACTTCTGTAATAACTTCAGAATATTTATTGTGGATTGTAAAAACAGATGATTTCATCAATGCAGGCGTCGGAAACTTTTCTGGTGTTGTAGGCCAACAAAGACTTGCAAAAGATGTAGTTGAAAATTACTTAATACCACTACCACCGTTTGAAGAACAGCAGAGAATTGTTTCTTCAATTAATGATGCGTTCTCTCAAATAAATCTAATAGAGAATAATTCGACTGACTTACAAACTGCTATCAAACAAGCAAAATCAAAAATCCTTGACCTCGCAATCCACGGTAAACTTGTTCCTCAAGATCCAAACGACGAACCTGCAGAAGAGCTTTTGAAACGTATTGCGACAAGTGATAACCGACCTTATGAGAAGTTAGATGAGGAACCATTTGAGATTCCTGATTCTTGGTGCTGGGTAAAACTATCTTCGATTTGTACAAAACTTGTAGATGGGGATCATAATCCGCCAAAAGGCATTGAAGAAAAAACAGATTACATTATGGCTTCTTCCAGAAATATCAATTATGACAGACTGGATGATTTAGAAAATGTTCGATATTTGACTAAAGAAGTTTTTGAAATAGAGAATGAACGTACAAAGGTTGAAAAAGGTGATTTATTTTTTACTTCTGTAGGAACTTTAGGTAGAAGCTGTATTTATGACGGTAATTATAATATTTGTTTTCAGCGAAGTGTAACAGTATTACGAACAACAATAAATAATCAGTTCTTAAAATATTATTTTGATAGTGGTTATTACCAAAATTACGTTGTCGAACATTCTACAGGAACTGCACAAATGGGATTCTACCTTAAAGAAATGGCAAATTCTCCGATAGTCGTTCCTCCTAAAGAAGAACAAGATAGAATCGTTTCCCAAATAAATGAGTTATTCATGCAGTTAGACCAGATTCAAAACAATCTCGTCTAATAAATCATATAATTCTTTTATTTTGCCTGTAATTCTTTTTTGCTCATTAAAAGCCGGTACTGGAATAAGATAATTAGACACATCTTTTGCAGATAGATTTGGCTGTGCAGTTCCATTGTCCACTAGATTTTGCTGTTTTTTTATGATTGATGAATTTAATACATATAGGAAATATTCTGGGATAATAGCTGATGTTAATCGGAAAATACACAATGATGAAGAAATTGCACCTTTATTTTCATTTCTTACAATACCTGTTTTACCTAGTGAACCTCTAAGACAATAAAGAATATCGTCTTTTTGTATTTTTCCAGCTCTTAAAGAATTATACTTTTCTTCAGTTATATAATTAGCTACAGAGAAATCGATAAAACCATTGTCTAAACAACCTGCATTTATAAATGGTATCCCATTTTCAACATAATCTTTTTTGCTTGGATAGTTTTCTCCTCTGTCCCCATTATATAAATCTGCTAAGTCATGTAATTTACACCAAATCCAACCTTTTGGTAACGTATAAGGTGATTCCTCATCCACCTTCTCATAAGGCCTGCATTAAGAAGATAAACTCATCAATAAGGCGCTTTTTGGCGCAAAAAACTTATTGGAGGCTTTTATGATAAAGCAAAATGAACTCTTATCCTTTGAGCAGCATCTACGAAAGCAGAACCTTTCGGAAAATACTGTCACTTCTTACCTGTGGACTATTAAGTATTACACAGAAAACTATGAAGATTTTTCTAAAGAAAAACTTCTCGCTTACAAAGGTTGGCTTTTGGAATACTTTAAGCCAAAGACTGTGAATCTCCGCATTCAGGCGATTAACAAGTATCTTGTCTTTACAGGCAAAGATAAAATGCAGCTAAAACAGGTAAAAGTTCAGCAAAAAAACTTCCTTGAAAACGTAATAAGCAATGCAGATTACCAATACTTCAAGGCACAACTTAAAGCGGACGGAAATACAGAATGGTATTTTGTTGTTTGGTTTCTTGGCGCAACTGGCGCTCGCGTAAGCGAACTAACTCAAATCAAAGTTGAGCACGTAAACATTGGCTGGTTTGATTTATATTCAAAAGGCGGAAAGCTCCGTCGATTGTACATTCCAAAACTTTTGCGCGAAGAAGCAAAATCCTGGCTTAATTCCATAAACAGGACTTTTGGTTATGTATTTCTTAATCGCTTTGGAGAGCGTATTACGACGCGCGGAATTGCCACACAACTCAAAACTTATGCTGCAAAATATGGAATAAGCACAAAGGTTGTTTATCCTCATTCTTTCCGGCATCGTTACGCAAAGAACTTTTTGGAAAAGTTCAATGATATTTCTTTACTTGCCGATTTGATGGGTCATGAAAGCATTGAAACAACTCGTATTTATTTGCGTCGAACTGCCAGCGAGCAACAGGAAATTGTTGACCAAATTGTGACGTGGTGAAAAAAGAAAAGCTACGCAGGAACCTTTAGTTCTTGCGTAGTTATTCTTCATCTAAAATAAAATCAATATGTTGTCGCTCTCCCTGCAGTTGTTTATCTTCAGGTCGCATAAAATGTATTGTCAATTTACATAGGAGAAGATAAAAGCCAACAAGATTAAGGGAATGTTTTATATGCATCTTTTTATTCTTTATACCATCCGAAAAATACTTTTTTGGCATTGATTGAATATATGAAAAATCTGCAAACATTTCTTCTTCAGATACATCTGGAAAATACATTTTTCCAAAAAATCTGTTGTTTTTTAATTCATTTATTTGTGATTTGGAAAAACAACATTCGGCAAAGGAATAAAAAGGAGCAATTAAAATATAATCGTCATTTTCAATATCACACGAGTTAGAAATAACTAAAACCGTTCGATTTGCAATATTTATAGAACCATCATTTCCTATTATTGGAACATTCACATTCTCAATAATATCGCCCTGGCATATTCCTTCAAGTGGTTTATTATTATAACATTCGAATGTTTTTCCATGCTCATAGAACTGTTCTAAACTATGTTTCGTTTGTTCTTGAACATATGGGCTTATTGAAGGAAACAGTGATGTTACAAAATCTATAAATGAGGCATCAAAAATCAAACTAATACCTCTTAGAACAATTTCATACCTGTAGGCTTATATATTTTGCTGATTGCCTGTGTATAATTTCTCTGTTCTTCAGATGTAAAAGAGCGCATTTCCGGAAATAAAGAAGATGCAATAGAATAAGCTGACGGAGCTTTCTGATATGAAATAATTGGAGGCATAGAATTACAATTACTATGCATATCAAAATTTGAAAAAGAAACCTGAGTATCACAAGCAGAATTATTCAATCCGATAATAACCATATCTAGCATTGTATTTCCCCCTTTCTAATTAAATTATCCAAACCTGACTTTAATACATCATCAGCAATTATTAATATTTTTTCAAATGAATCTTTTGTTGAAAAATAAGTTCTTGATCTATTCGCAATTTTTCTATCATTCATATCAAGTGTTATGCCAATTTTATTATTCATTTCAGGCTGAATTTGTAAACTTTCTAAGTTTGTAATTTGATTTTGTTGATATCTTTGATTTTGTATTTGCAAGTTAATAAAATATTTATCTTCAAACTCAAAACTTTGTTTTATTAATACATCATACAAATTCAAATTTGAAATGAATTTTTTCTTTAAAAATAAGTTTTCAATTTTTACTACACTTGAGTCATCAACAGTTAATAAAGAATTTACTGTCAGTCCACAATATTTTGGGTTTATGTTTAACGCCTTAAAGAAGTTGAATATTAAATTTACCTTCTTTTCCAAATATGGTTTACAACGTCCAATCCAATCTTCAGAAAAATTGCTATCAAATCTTGTCGATAATTGTATCATATTAGAAGTGATAACAACCGTTGAAAATTTATGATGGCTAAATAACACGAAACGGGGAATTTCTACAGGGGCACCTTTGGGTGTATTAAGGGAAGATATTTCAGGAAATTCACTGGAAAATACATCAGAAACTAATGTATTTTTAGATGATATATCTGAAATATTGCCAAAAATAAAAGTCGCTGTACTATATAATACACTCATTTGATATAATATATCACTTTTCTTATAAAAAGTCTACTAACAAAAAGGTTACAATATTAAGTTGCACTTTTTAGCAATCTTTAATACTTCTATTTATAATATCGGTATTTTTAAAAAATTCTTCAATTTTTGAGACAATACGAGCTTGTTCGTTGATTGGCGGTAATGGAATAACTGTTTTGTTTATATCTACAAGGTGTAAATTTGGAACCCCAATACCAGTCAAATGGTCATTAAACTGGTTCTTACAAAAATGAGAATTAATTACATATAACAAAAATTGAGGAAGGATTAATTCAGAAATAGGACGAATTAATGCAAGAGTAACATAAAAATCAAAAATATAATCATCTCTAACTACAGCAGCAATTCCCGTTGTTCCATTTTTGGCTAGAAGAATATCGTTCTTTTGAGGAGGTAGGCGCTTGTATAATTCTTCATGCAATTCTTTTGTAATATACTTAATTTTGGACCAATCGATTTCACCAGAGGTTACATCTTTTGATGACAAGAAAGGCACTCCATTTTCTTTATCTGAATATATTGGAGTTTTATGTGTGCCATCTGTGATTGGAAGAGAACATAAGTCGGGAAGTTTTTGCCATATCCAATTTTCAGGTAATTCAAAAGGAAAGTCATTTTTATCTAACTTCTTGTAGGGCCTGTTATCACTTGTCGCGATTCGCTTCAAAAGTTCTTCGGCTGGCTCGTCGTTCGGGTCTTGCGGAACCAGCCTGCCGTGAATGGCGAGATCGAGGATTTTTGATTTAGTCCTAGTTATCAAACTTTCTAAATCAACTATATCTATTTCGAGATTATTTGTTATAGAAAAAACAGTATCTATCTCTTTTACTATTTTCTGCTGTTCATCCAATGGAGGAACTGGAATAATTGTCTTAGAGGCATTGATAAGTGAAAGTTTTGGCATTGCTACTTGATGATATGTACTTTCAAAATAATCTTGAACAAATTTTGTATTCAGAATATGCATTAGGTATGTTTTACAAATTGAAATATTCGTAAGTTTCAATGCGTTTTCTGTTAAATTCATTCCATCGAATTTTTCTGGAACTTCTCCAACACGTCCAATTGTTCCTGCTATAGTCAGATATAAATCATCTTTGTTGATAGTGTATCTCTGAATTTTTTCAAAAATATCATCTGTAATATAAACCAAATCTGCATCTGAAATGGAGTTATTCTGCATGTCCGTAACACGAATATAAATATGATTTGTTTTTTCTTTAGTTGCAGATAAGCCAGCAGGTATTCTTTTTCCACCTTTTAATTCACATATTTCTTTTAATCTACACCAAGCCCAGCCATTCGGCACTTCAAACGGAATCTCATCTTCAATATCTTTTACCGTTCCATCGGCGAACTGCTCATAATGTCGTTTATCACTTGTAGTGTGTTATCGTCCTTCAGAAACTTTCTTGTAAGAAAAAGTGTATTCTTCATGCAGGGCAAGCTTTCCGTAAGGATTAAATTCTCCGTTTTCATCTTCGGTAGGCTCGCGTCTGACATTGCGGTATGAACCGTATATAAGGCCGTCTTCCACATACACAGATTCATAACATCCGCCTCCGCCCATATCTGCGGCAAAAGACAAACTTAGTTCTCCAAAGCCATTTCTTCCATTCCAAACATATTCAAAACAAGGAACCTGTTCAGAGTCAGGCGAAATAATAAATCCAAGATAATTAAGCGCAAGCGTTTGCTTTTGAGGCTTAAAAGGATTTATGACGCTTGGAGCTTTGCTCTCATCGCTTGTAATAGTGTCGCCATTCCAAATGCCTTGCAACGAAAGCGTCTTCTTCGCTTCTTCCAAATCGTTCGCTAAAAAATGCCCTAACACCCATCCAAATGCGTCTTTATATTCAATGAAAAACCAGTAATTCTTAATTTCGGCTTCTTCACCAGAGTGTTTCAGTGGAACACTTATTGTTTCAATTTCTTTGCTGCGTCCCAAAACCTTTACCATTTCGTAATTGTAAAGGTTTCCAATTTTCTCTGAATCAAATGACGGTTCCGTCCAAACAGAAAGTCCTTTTGGCGAGCAGACGCATTTTGTGATTTCTTTGCCGGAATAAAATTCTCCAAAATCGTTTGAAAATGAAGAAAAAACAACTACAAAAAAGGATAACGCTAAAAATAAAACTTTTTTATTCATGCTTTATTATAACCTTATAGTTCAAATATTGTCAAATTTTAGTTACATATGAACGATTATTCATTAAAGTAATGCTTTAATAAATTTCTATTGACAATTCGTAATTAAGCGTTATATTAATAAATAATAACAGATATTCTTTTGGAAAGGCGGAAGCTTTCAATTTGTATTAGAGCCTTTCAAAACGAATTAACCTACATTATTGCAGAGCAGATTGTCTGGGGAGCTAAGGCAATTCCGCCGCAAAGCCTAAAAAGGCTGACCGTCATAGACAAGGAGTTGAATTATGACTGTTGCGGAATTGCGGGCCAGAGCGCCTTACGTCAATTTCATCAAAACAAAAACTTATGTTGACCGCCCGAATGTCGCGCTTCTAAAAGAGGCCTTCATCCCGGACGACGACATGCCGACATTTCCCGAAATCAAGGAAAACACAAGGATTTATCCTCTCTCGGTAGAAGCCTATCCTTCCGTTTTGCGCAGAATGACAGCGATGGAAGCCGGAGCGTGGGCGATGGAAAAATGCCGTCAGCAAAATTGGGCGCTGGAATTGGACAACTTCCAATGCTGTCTTGCAAATTTGGAAATGGACTATTAGGAGCGTTTATGAAAAGAGCATTTATTTTGGCGCCGATTTTTCTTGCAGCGCTTTCGCTTTCATCATGCGCGTCGCTGGGCCGAATCATAAGGTCGGACTATTCCGTTCCGATTCAAGAAAGCTACGAGAGCGTCAAGGCAAAGGCCGACAAAATCATGGCGCAAAAGTCTTACATGAAGCGCTTTAGCGCCGTGGACAAGTTTGACAAAAAGCATGACGTGGTGATTTTGGACTACCAATATTTTACGATTGACGGAGTCCTTTACGCCTACCAATTCAACAACATGATGTACTACGGTCCCGCGCTTTCGTTTGGCGGAAAAGATTCGTTCGCGCTGCCGGACAAGGCCGTTGGCTTCCAGGGATACGCGACGGTTGTGGCCAACCCTTCGTCAACGGTGTCGTTCATCTTCGCGCGCAAGCTTTTCGGACAAAAGGGATATACCAGCATGTACGAGGCTTGCCAAATCAACGGCGTGTCGTTCGCGGGCCGTCCAAGCGACGCGGGCTACTTTGACGACTTTGGAAAGTGGCATGAATACGGCTACCACGACTACTTTGAGAACGTGTTCAAGACGCGCAAGCAAGACGTTCCATTGGAAATGTATCAAGCCCTGCAGAAAAGATAGGAGGAACGAAAATGAAAAGCTACAAATCTTGCCAGAACCAAAGAATTTTATTGGAAGACAAAACAATCGCGCACGGCGAATACATAGTTGAAGGCGTTGCAATCAGAATAAAGAACGGCTACCTTGACGACTCTCTGGACGAGGAGGGGAACCTCATTCCAGCTGTCGAAAGCGAAACCGGAAGCCACATCGAGCATTGGCGGAACGGCGTCCTCCACTGCGAGACAGGCCCAGCCATCATAGACCAAATCGACAACTACGAGGAATGGTGGCTCAACGGAAAGCAAGTGACGAACGACTTTAAGCCGCTTGCGGTTTGCGAGCCGACTCCCAAATATTCCCCCGGCAAAACCAAAAAGCCTGTGATTGACATGACCGCCACCGGAGCGAGAATAAAAGAGCTTAGGCTTAAGTCAAATCTTTCCGTCAGCGAAGTGCAGTCCATGCTAGGCTTGACCTCGCCCGAAGCGATTTACAAATGGGAAAAGGGAAAGTACATGCCGTCAATCGACAACTGCCTCGCGCTCGCCTCAATCTTTAACGTCCGAGTCGAAGACCTCATCGTCACGAATAAGATTGAGATTATAATCGGAACGGCCGAATGAAAGTTTTAGTTGTTCCAGACGTTCACGGCTCGCGAGAGTGGGAATCAGTAAAATCATTTCCGCAAGATTCATACGACCGCATTGTCTTTATGGGCGACTACTTTGACGCGTGTGAAAACAAGTGGCCAGAGCAAGGCGAAAACTTTGAAAAAATATGCGCCTTTGTCCGCCAAGACCCGGAGCGTAGAAAGGCGCTTTTGGGAAACCACGACTGGAGCTACCTAAGCGCGACGGTTCACGGGGCGGGATGTTCCGGCCACCAAAACGGCAAGGCTAGCAAAATAAAGAGCCTCCTGCTTTCCGCGCGCGACATCTTGGACTTAGCCTTTGAGGCGGACGGCGTGGTTTTCTCTCACGGCGGCTTTTCCAAAACTTGGGTCGCGACAATCCTAAGGCTTTTTAACATGAACGCAAGCGAATGGTCGATTGACTTTTTGAACAAGACCTGGCGCTCGCTTTCGCTCCAAAAGGACGAGGCGGCGTTCAACTACGAATTTGAGGAACTTTTTGACTGGCACGGATATTTTAGCGGAAGCGGAAACGAGGCAACGCAAGGCCCTTTGTGGATTCGACCGGAAGCTCTTTTGGACGACGCGTATTGCCAAACTCAAGTGGTCGGACACACCGAATGTTGCCTTGGCGATTTTGTCGCGCTCACAGGAAAGGACATGACGAACGGCCGCGAAAATATTGTGATAGCGACGGACTCAAAGAGCCATCAAGTTTTTGGAGTCATAGACACAAAAAAACTTGATATCCAGCCGATGACGATTTTGGAATTCAACAAGTTCTACAAGACGTTCTTTGAGGAAGAAAAATGAAGCTTTACATAGACATGGACGCGACGCTTGTGGATTTTGCCGCGCAAGTGACCAAGCTTGGACTGTGGCGCAAGAACAAGCCGGACAAAGTGGCGTGGGACAAGGTGATAAAAATCGGCCCGTCATTTTGGAGCGAGATGGAATGGATGCCCGGAGCCGAGGACGCGTTCAAGGAATTGCGCTCGCTTTCCGAAAAAGACGTTCACGACCTTTACATTTTGAGCGCGGTAAACTTTCCGCAAGGCGTGGAAGGAAAAAAGCTTTGGGTAAAAACGCGCGCGAACTTTCCGCTTGAAAAAACGATTATCGTCCCCAAGGCGGAAGACAAGGCTGCGTACGCGGACGGCGGCTCAATTCTTGTTGACAACAACAAGGAAACCACCGACTTGTTTGAGACAAACGGCGGCTACGCAATTTTGTTTACCGGCGACTGGAGCGAAGTGTTGCGGAAGATTTTAACGACTTTCTTTTGAAGGTTATGACAAGTATTAATCGAAGCGCGGCTTCCGCCTAAGCGTATATGCCGAGAAACTTAGGCGCGTATCCGTGCAGGGCGGTCACCGACTGCACGGATACGCGCTTCTTTTTTTTACAAAAAAAAGTTCCCGAAGCAAGTTCCTCAGCCAAAAAAGGGCCGAATAGCTTCGAGAACTTGAACGATGCAGTTAACCAGCACAATAGAGGGCTGGATAGCACCGTTCAATGTTAGAATAAACCAATTTTACGTTTTTGTCATTAAAGCATTGCTTTAATGCGCGGGTCGCGGCTTTGCGGTATAATAAAACTGTCGTTTCCGTCTGAGATAACTAAGCGGAGTTTCCTTTTGGAATCATCGACAGAGGAGCGCTGCCCTCTAACGACATTCGCTTCTGCTTTTTGGCGGGAGCGCTTTTTTGGAAAAATATGGCAGAGAAAACAACAATAAAGATGATGCCGGACACAAGCTGTTCTCTTTTTTGGCAGGAAGACGGAACCTGTTGCGGGGACGCGGAAAATTTGTCGTATGGCGGCGAGCGTAACGCCGAGACAAACGTTAACCTTAACATTCCAGGCTTGCAGGAATGGTTTGACGAATACATGTGGCGCTGCTTGGTTCCGTGCGAGACTGGAGAAATCACGCCGGACGAATTGAGCCGGACTTTTGACTGGAAGGACTTTCACAAGAGAGGCTTGGCGCTCGCCGCGCAAGTGAAAAAAAATTTGCCGTCAAATGTCGAGCTTTTGTATTGCAGCCCTTATGAAGACGCTTCGGGAATTATAAGCGGCGACGGCGTTGTCGTTTAGATTAAAGCAACGCTTTAATGCGCGAATCGCGAATAAGCGTTATAATTGCATTGAATTCAAGCAGCGTCCGCGTAGGGGCCTCTGCGCGACCTTGCGGCTCACGTCAGCGACATTCATTCGCTGTTGGGCGGCAAGGGCTTGGATTTATTGAAAGCCTTTGATACGTTTTTTAAAACTCCTTTGCGAGCCTGCGTTGACAAGGCTTCCGTTTTTATAAATCAGCCAAATAGACAACGTTTATTTCAGACACTTGCTTTAATTGTTTGTCATTCGTAAAAAAAGCGTCGCATCCATATTCTATGGCGGCTGCCAACTGCAAAGCGTCCGCAAGTTTTATGTCTTTGTATTTTGCCCTAAGTTCCGCCGATTTTTCAGCCACTTGCTCAGTGACAACACACTTATAAAAACCCAATTTTTTTAGCTGCGCTTTATACGCATCAACCTGCTCAAAATTGTTTTCGCCAATCGGCTTCACAAAAAATTCAGCGTCTGTAATGGTTGAAGTGTAAAAATAAGAATCGTCGTTGATGCATGCGGCCATAAAATTCAAAACTTTTTCGTAATATGGCTCTTGTTCGCCAACAAGATAAATAAGAGGATTTGTGTCAATAAATATTTTTTTAGCCAATGGAGCGTTCTCCCCTCATGGCGTTTTGATATTCCAGAGCGTCCACCGATTGCCATGTTTTTTTCATGCTGCCGGCAAATTCTGACAATGCCGCAAGACGGCTTTGCCTTGAGTTTGAAGAGTTTTCATAATCTCCAAATTTTGTTTTGAGCTTTAAATAAATGACAAAATCGTTTATTTCTGCGAGATACGATTCTGGAAGAGTTTTTATTTCTTCCGCAAGCGCTTCATAACTCATTAAACGCCTCCATTTATAATAATTCTATCATGAATTCGTATTTTTTTCAATGAAATTTTTATAATGACATTGGGGCGCCCCTTTTACTGCGGTTCCGCCGCTTTAACAAAAGGGCTTCCTTAAACTTTTCAAGTTCTTCGTGACTGCGTTTTGAAGGAAGAATGGTTTTGTTCCGCAACAACCAGAACAATCCGTCATAAGCCTCTCTGATTGACTTATGGAAAATGCCCCTTCTCACTTTATCCGTATAAAGCCTGTCGCACTCTTCCATTCCCCAAAGGAAAACAAGCTCTTGCCATGTAAAGGTCTCAAGGCTTTTTATGAAAAAGCACAGCCTCATGTTTGAAGTGTCGCCAGCCTTTTTTATAAGGGCCAGCAATTCTTCATTTGTATAATTATAATCCCAGTTGATTCTGGAAATGAGGTCGAACGCTTTTTGTTTGTCTGCGGAATTCATTGATTGTAAATCCTTGTCAAAAAAAATTGCCCAACGATATCATACTGAAAACATACTACAGTTGAATCGGTCGATTGGGCAAAAAAGCGTTTTACGAATCCAATGCCGACAAAAGCAATCGGCCAGGTAACACAATAAAGCGCTCTTGAAATATACAGCATAAAACAATCCTTGTCATTAAAGCAATGCTTTAATGCGCGGAACGGAGACTTGCGCTATAGTTTCCGTGGAAGCTCGGCTCCCGCCTAAGCGTATATGCCAAGAAACTTAGGCGCGTATCTTTGCAGGGCGATCACCGACTGCATGGCGTCCGCGCTTCTCGTTGTTGCGATGCCCTCAACGCGGTAGAGGATACTTTACGCTTTAAAGTTCGTATTGCGGGTTCGACTCCCGCCGCAACAACATTTTTTTAGCATTATGAACACGGAGCAACTAAGCGCGGATAAATTAATTTCCCTTCTCATGCCCAAAGAATCCGAAATGGATCCGGCTGGCTTTTGGGCCTTGCAAAATATGCGCAGAATTTCTAAACTGAACGGAAATTCAAACATGACGCTTGACGAAATAAACGCCGAGATTGACGCGTATAGAAAAGAAAGCGCCTCCTGTCATTAAAGTAATGCTTTAATGACAACGCCGACTTGCGGACATATAATTAATTGTTAAACAAGGAGGCTCTATGAAAAAAATGTTTTTGATCGCCGCGGCGCTTTTTGCGGCGTTTTGTTTTGCGTCTTGCTCCAATCCCGCGGGAGGAAGCGGCGATTCCGGCGGACAAGTTTCCGGCGGAACGACAGGCGGCCAGACCAACGGCGGTGAACCCACCAACAACGGCGGCCAGCAAGGCGGAGAAAACACAGGCGGCCAACAGGGCGGACAAAGCCAAACAATTCAAGGTTTGGACTTTACCAAAATCGACTACAAATACAATTTGAATGCCGGCGACACCGTTCAGATAGCCGGAGTGATGGACGACACTTACACGATTATCCGCGTGGAGTCCTTGAACGAAAGCGTCGCAAAGGCATTCTCCCAAGACGGCAAATTTTACATGACGGGCGTTTCGGCTGGAACGGCAGTCGTCAAAGCCATTTTCAAAGTGAATGGCGTAGAAGACGATTCAAGATACTATTACAGATGCGACGTTACCGTGACCGGCTCCTCTTCCGGCGGCGGCTCCGCTCAAAACACGCTGACAGATTTCCTTACCGGCACTTGGACGCACTACAACTCCGGCACATACGGAACGTCTTCTGGAACGATGACACTCAACGCCAACAAGACAGGCCACATAACTGCATATTTGAAAGGATCGGTAGTTCACGACAAGGACTTCACTTGGACCGCATACGAAACGCGCGACGCCCACAATAAACTAATAAAGATTCTTTCCATATCGGGAACGGGCTCGTCAAGCGGTGCTATTGACGGCGACCACATAATCACCACAGGAACTAACAGCTTTACAATGCATTGCAATTTTGGATTCGGAATGCCCAATCCAAGCGAATGGACAAAGCAATAGATTGAACAAGGGCGGCCATTGGCCGCCCTCTTCAAACTTAGCGCAAAGTTTTTGCTTAAAAGAACTTAGTTTGCGCTAGAAAAAAAAGTTGTTACGGCGGGAGTCGAACCCGCAATATCAGACCTTCGGTTTCCCGAAGAACTGCCCGCTACCATGTTGCGACCATCAATAACAACGGGAAGCGGCGGCGCCGCCATTGCTTCCAAAAAACTTTTGAAGAAGCGGGAGCGCTCTATATGCGAGTCTCAAATCTTCAAGAGTTTATGCCAGGGACGTTAAGCGCGGGTACGCTGTATATGCGAGTTATGTGCGCTTTCCGTTCTCGGCAGGAATAATTATAGCACACCTGAGTTTTTTGTCATTAAAGTTGTACTTTAATTACGGCCCTTCAAATGTGATGAAGCCCCAGTCGGGTTCAAAACTCAAGGCATCCCATTCTGCACTTCCAATAAATGCTTGAAAACCGCTTCCCTGAATTTTGGATACACAATTCGCAAATCTTCGGAAGAGCGAAGAATCTCTTTGCAGTTTTCCAGAACGAACCGAACAGATTCTGAATACGATTTAGTTGTGTACAAACAAACTTTGTACGGCTTTTGATGTTTTTCCGCCATCATGATGTCGTGGAGGCTTCCGCGGGATTCGCCGTCCCACAAGTCAAGCATAAAGTCGCAGTCAACCGCCATCGCCTCGTTTCGCTTGTGGCAGGCGTTGTGAAGGTAATGCATCACGTCCGGCGGATATTCCTTTACAGGAATGCCATGCGCGACAGCCCACTCTTTTGCGATTAGGTCAACGCCTTTAGCCTCGCCCTCAAGAAGGGTGATGTCGGTAAAATTGTTTTCCGAAACGCATTCATCTATTTTTGAGAAAATCCATTCTTTGTCCGTTATCGAACAGCTTCCGCATACAAACAGTTTCATTTTCGCTCCATTACATCGCCCAGGCGTAAAAGCTCAAAGCCGTTCGCGTCAATGCAAATATTCTTGTAGCGCGACGGATCGACTTTGCGCTTGGGGAAACTTTTGTTCCATTCGTTCATAAAATAATCTTCCGTCACAAAAGTTTGGTGCGTGTGGCCGTGAATGTTTGTGCATGCGCTCTTCTTGTCCAAAAAGACAGGCTCGTGCGACAAGACATAATCGCCAAAAAGCAGCGGCCCCTTGTAAACGTTGTCAAACCCAAGGTTTGTGTAGAATTCGATAAAAGTTTTGAAAGGCCGCTTGTCGTTCCTAAAGTCGTGGTTCCCGAGAATCAAATTCATCTTGCGGTTCCTTTTCATCCGCATCACGGCGTTCATGATTTTTGACCGCTCCATTTTTGCGTTCAAATACACGTCGCCAAAATTCCAAATCAAGCAGTCGTCGGGGAGCGCGTCAAATTTCTTGAGCAAGAACTCCGTCATCTCCGCGCAGCCTTTTGGCGAATAGTCAAACGGGCGGCCGCAATACTTGATTATGTTCGTGTGGAACAAGTGCAAGTCGCTTGTGATGAAAATCTTTTCCGGCGGATAGCCTAGCGTAAATCCTTCTTCTGTCAGCCGCTTGTAATCCATGATGGTTTTATTATACTGCAAGGGGGAACGGAATGCATTAAAGCGATGCTTTAATCTTTTTCCTCGAAACTGAATTATAGCCCAAACTCTAACCTACGACCGTCGGGTTAATACCCCTAAGGAAAGTGGCCATTTTTGAGCAAAAAACGGCAAAATTTTGGCCTCAAAAATGTCAGTTTTTGTCCGTAGGGCGCTCTGCTCAAAGGTCTTGAATTCTAACCTAAAATTCGAACCTAAAAGCGCGTTTTTCTGAAATTTTCTGAAAATTTTGGCTTGCGCATTTTTTCAGCCTGTGGTAAAATGTCTTTATGTTGCAAGGTTTTGCACGATGTTGAAGTAATCAGGGAGCGCCTGAGGGAAGGGGCGGTAGCCCCTCATAACCCGAAGGCCGGGGGTTCAAGTCCCTCCCCTGCTATCTTGCAAAAAAGACGCTTTCGTAAAAGGGAGCGTCTTTTTTTATTGAAACTGGTGACATTTTTTGCGGCGGCAGTTGTCTAATAATGCGACGGAGTTGTAAGTTGAAGACTTCATTTACAAACAACGATTTTTCCGAACTCTATCAAAAGTATGGACCGATGGTTCTAAGACGATGCCGCGCCATTTTAAAGGACGAAGAAAAGGCGTTGGACGCGATGCAGGACGTATTTTTGCGCTTGTTTGAAAACCAGGGCAAAATAAAGAACGCTTGCGCCAGCCTCTTTTACGTAACCGCGACGCGTATATGCCTTAACAAAATCAAGGCGGACAAGCTCCGTTCAGGTCCAGATTTTGAAACAATCGCCAAAACAATGGCGGACGATTTTTCCGAAGTCGAAAGTCAAAAAATCGAAGCGGCGCTGACGCTCGAAAAGATTTTTGAAAGCCGCGACCACAAGGACGCCTTGATCGCGACGCTTCACTTTGTTGACGGCATGACTTTGGAAGAAACGGCGGAGCAAATTGGAATGTCGGTTTCCGGCGTAAGAAAACGAATTAGGGAATTGCAAAAGCATTCCTTAAAAATTACGGGGGGTTTGGCATGATACCGCAATTATTGTTAGAAGAAATTCTTTTGGGCGAAAAGGACGCAAAAAAATATTACGCAAAATATGGGGAGCAAGAGTTGAAAAGCGCCTTGGCCGACTTGCAAAAGTCCAACCAAGAAATTTTGGCCGCCTACCCCGCTCCAAACTTTAAACCAAACATTGTCAGCATGGACCAAGAGGCGGCGGCTCAAAAGAGCGCAAAGCCAAACATTTACGCTCGCATCAACAAGGCCAGGCCAATCTTCTTTGCGGCGGCCGCTGTCCTTGCGCTTGCGGTTTGCGCTCCGATAATGACAAGCAAAATCAAGTCGCTTGGCGGCTCTTCTTCGATTCGCCTTAAGGGAAACGGCCACCACCAAATCCGCCTTTACAAGCAAGACGGAGCGGACGCCGTTCTCCTAAAGAACGGTCAAAAAGCAAAAGAAAACGATTTGGTTCAAATCACATACACGCCAGGCTCCTACAATTACGGCGTCATCTTTAGCGTCGACGGAAACGGAAATGTAACCCGCCACTTTCCCGACGCCTCTTGGAACGCCGAAAAGCTTCAAAAGACCGGCGAGGAAGTTCCGCTTTCGTTCGCGTACCAATTGGACGACGCTCCCAAATACGAATGCTTTGTCTTTGTGGCCTCCAAAGAGCCTTTTGACTTTTCAAAAATCGAAGGGCTGGACAAAAACAAATTTAGCGTGGACTTCTTAAAGCAGGGCTCTTACTTGCCCAAAGATTGCGACGGCGCTATCTTTATATTGAACAAATAACAGGAATATAAAATGAAAAAGATAATTACGATAAAATATTTGGCGTTCTCAGCCTTCCTGGCGTTTTTTGCAAACTCCTTGTTCGCGCTGGACCAAACGGCGGGCGTCGAGCGCTTTGGACTTTACATTGGTTCCAACGACGGCGGAAAAAGCCACGAGCGCCTTTTGTACGCGGGAACGGACGCAATCGCCTTTCAAAAAATAATGACCGAAATCGGAGGCATCACAAAGTCAAACGGCATCCTCCTTCTTGACCCGACAAAAGAAGACGTTGACACCGCCTTTGAAACAATCTCCGAGATGATGCAAAAAAAGAAAAAGGACGCCAAGCGCTCCGAATTTGTCTTTTACTATTCCGGCCACTCGGACGAAACCTCCCTTCTTTTGGGAAGAACAAAATATGACTACTCGGCGCTAAAGGCTTCGATTACAAACGTTCCAAGCGACGTTCACGTAGTAATCCTTGACTCTTGCTATTCAGGAAACTTCATCCGCACAAAGGGCGGCCAAAAGCAAAAGCCCTTTTTGATGGACGACTCTTCGGTAGTAAAGGGCCACGCATACCTTTCTTCAAGCTCGTCGCAGGAGTCTTCGCAAGAGTCCGACGAAATCGGCTCGTCATTTTTTACCAACGCGATGATCACAGGCTTGCGCGGAGCGGCCGACACTTCGGGCGACAAAAAAGTGACGCTCAACGAATTGTACTCCTACGCGTTCAACGAAACGCTCTCCAAGACAGAGAACACCGCCGACCCCCAACACCCCAACTACAACATCACCTTGGTAGGCTCGGGCGACCTTGTGCTTTCGGACGTTTCCGCGTCTGACTGCGTCTTGACCCTTTCGCGCGAGCTTACCGGCCGCGTCATAGTCCGCGACAAAAACTCAAAGCTTGTTTCCGAAATCAACAAGACTTCTTTGACACCGATTTACCTTGCGCTCGAAGAAGGCCAGTACGGAGTCACTGTAATCGGCGAGCGCTCAACGTTGCAAGGCTCGTTCACCTTGCAGCCCAAAAAGACATACACAATCGCTCCCTCAAACTTGACTCCCGTGGCCAGAGTCGAAACAAGAAGCCGCGGAGAAAGCGAGAGCGCCGCCCAGCCGGTAGCGGTTGCCGAAGGCGAGCCCGAAACGATTCACTTTCCTGTAGTCTTCTCACTTGTCTGCAACGAGTTTTACCTTGGAACAAAAAAAGAGCTTACAACAAACTTTTCACTGGGCTTGTTCCGTTCCAGCGTTTACCAAGTGAACGGAGCGATGGCCGCGGCAGGCGGAAACGAGACAAAAATATTGAACGGAGCCCAAGCGGCCGGCATTTACAACATGGCGGGCGAAGTGAACGGAGCGCAAGGAGCCGGCATTTTCAACATCGCGCAAAGCATTCGCGGAGCCCAGGGAGCCGGAATCTTTAACCTTGCCGAGAATGTGATTGGAGCGCAAGGAGCGGGAATCGCCAACGTCGCCAAAAGCGTAAGGTACGTCCAAGGCGCCGGAATCGGTAACGTAGCCCATGACATTACAGGAGCGCAGGGAGCGGGAATCGCAAATGTTTGCGTGGCCGACGTAACCGGCGTTCAAGGCGCTGGCATCGCAAACTATGCCGGCGGAAACGTAACCGGACTGCAAGGCTCTTCAATCGCCAACGTCGCCTTGGGAGACGTAAAGGGCGCCCAAATCGGCCTCTTCAACTTTTGCAAAGGCGACTGCGACTTTCAGTTTGGCTTGGTAAACTATTCCCGCAACGGAATGTTCGAAATCGGCGCCTCATACACGACCGACCAAAAAATCCGCATTACCTTGAACAGCGGAAATAAGCATTTGTATTCAATCTTTGGCGTAATGCTCAATCCAGAGCATTTTGACAACAGAAGCTCCGAAAGAGTAGCCACGGCGCTTTTTGGCTTGGGAAGCCGCATCGAAGTTTGGAAATTCAACTTTGACCTTGAACTTTTGGCCAACGAAGTTTTGTTCGAAGAAAGCGGCAAAAAGACAAAATGGTATCCGACAATCAGAACGTCAGCGGGCTTTACGCCTGTAAAGCACCTTAACGTTTTTGCGGGATTCGCCATGTCGTTTGAAACCTCAGGCAATTCGGAAGCCTTTGTCGACCGCAAGCGCAATATGGTCATTGACGCGGGAAGAGTCACCCTTCACCCCGAATTTGACTTTGGAGCCAGGTTCAGCCTCCACTAAAAAAATTAAAATTTAAAGTGACAGTTTTAACGGCCTCGGTTGTCTTATATACAACGAGGTTGTTAAAATGAAAAAGTTATTAGCGATTGTTTTGGCCCTTGCGCCAGCCCTTGTTTATGCCGGAGAGATTAAAGTTTCGGCATTTGACAAAGAACTGGAGATTCCCCTTGAAGGCGTAAAAATCTCAGTCAAGGGAAACTCATCCATAAGCGGACAAACCGACCAAAACGGATTTGCCGTAATCACAGTTCCTGACAATCATACTGGTGGAACCATTGAAGCCAAGCTTGCCGGCTATCAAAGCGCCTCCACAAAGTTTTCGGCCGCCGACAAAGAAGTTCAAATTTCAATGTCAATCCAAAGCGTCATCGAAGGACAGACGCTGGTAGTCAACAGGGCTTCTCCCGACGGAGCCGAAGAAAAAAACGGCGTTTCAACCGTGATGACAAAAGAGCAGATGCACTCAACTTCCAACATCGGAATCATGGAAGACTGCATGTCCTCTGTCAGAACCCTTCCCGGAGTTTCGTACAGCGGCGCTTGGGGAACCGAGCCTTCAATCCGCGGCGCCGAGCCAAGAGAATTTTCTTGCCTTATGGACGGAATGTACACGCTTTTTCCCTGGCACTGGGGTGGCGGCTCTTCGATCTTCAACCCCGCTATGGTCGAAAGCGTAAAGCTTTCCAACGGAATTTTCTCAGCCAAATACGGCCGCGCCTCAAGCGGAATTTTGGAGGCGACGACAATCAAGCCCGACTACGAAAACTTTCACATGAACTTGGGCATCGCCACAACTTGCGCCGACGCCTTCGCTCAAATTCCTTTTGGCAAAAAAGTCGGAGGCATGATACTCGGCGCGCACCTTACTTATCTTGAACCGGTTGTCGCCTTGTACAAAGCCACAGGAAGCGACGGGCTTGATATGATGAAGAGGCCGCCTTACATAAGGGACTTTTTCTTAAAGGCCAACTTCACTCCCAAGCCCGAGCTTGACATTTCGCTCACCGGCTTTTTTGGAAGCGACGGACTTGAAGTGGACCAAACCGAAACAAAAGATTCCCTCAAGACAAACGTCAACATGGACTACGATATCTACCAAGCCTTGGCCGGAATCAACGTAAAGTATTTGGCCAGCGACAAATTGCTTTTCCGCGGTTCGCTTTCCTACAACGGAATGTTCGACGACATGAAAATGAAAAGCGTTGAGAACGGAAGCGTAAAATACAACGACGAGTTTGTGGACAAGTACGGCTCCCAGTATTCAAGCGTGACTCGCGGCGGATCTTACACGCTCAACAATTTGGAAAACGAATACCAAGAAAAAATCGACAACCACCTTTTTGCAGGCCGCTTTGACACAGAGCTCCAACTCAACGACAAAAACCGCCTTGGTTTTGGAATCGACGAGTTCATGTCAAACTCGCATGTCAAGGAATACCAAAACTATTATGTAGACATCGGAAGCGGCGACTCGCGCTTGTTCAAAAAGACAAAGTGGCAGAGCGACATCAACGGAAACAATCTTTTGAGCAACGCGGCCTACGTTTCTTGGAACTATGGCAACGAAAAAGACTTGGTTCAAGCCGAAGTCGGCCTGCGCCTTGAGCACATGAACATGTTCAACGCAAGCGACGACTACTGTCTCAACTTGATTCCCGACGTTTGCCCTCGCGCGTCGCTCACATTGACTCCCTTTAAGGACCAAGGACTTCTTGACAAGGCGTCGTTCACCATTGGAAGCGGCTTGTTCACCTCGGTTCCTCGCGACATCATGCTCATCACAAAAGACATGGGAATCAAAAACTTTGACATGCATTCAAACCGCGCGATTTTTGCTGTTCTTGGAACCAACGTCGCGCTTACAAACGGCTGGAACTTTAAGCTGGAAACTTACTACAAGCATTATCTTTCAAGAGTTTATTTCTACTCCCTTTCAACAGCGGCCAGCGGCTACACCGACACAAACGTGATTTACAAGGACAACGGAAAGGGACATGTTTTTGGAATTGACACAATGATCGAAAAGAAGGCCGGCGGAAAATGGGACGGATACCTTTCCTACTCATTTGTTTACTCGCGCCTAAAGAATCCTTCTTCTGTCAGCGCCAACGATTATGTCGAGACAATGGGCAAGGCTCCGCTTGACGAATGGTATTATCCCAACTACCACCGCTTTCACACTTTGAACGTTGTGAGCAACTGGCACTTCGCTAAGGGCTGGACCTTTACAGTCAAGGGAACGTTGGCCACAGGCGCCCCCAAACAAGAAAAAGGAGCGGTCACTTGCTACGCCGCGCAAATGGACGATGGAACTGTCGTGCAGCGCTACTCGCGCAGCTCTTTTTACAGCGATACTTTGAGAACTCAAATCTCTTGTCCTGTTGACCTTAGAATTTCTTACCAGTGGACAACTCACAACGACAAGGCAAAGTGGGAATTCTACTTGGCGGCGCAAGACATATTTGTAAACCTGTATACGCCAAAGGGTGACAAATCCTTTAACAAATACACAGGCGAATCCAGCGACACAGCGGACTCGGTTGACTTTTCAATCGGAATGCCAATTCCGTCGCTTGGAATCAAAGTTCAGTTCTAAAATTTGGAGGAATAAAAAATGGAAAACGGATTTAGTTTGATTGAATTGTTCAAATTGGGCGGACCTTTTATGTGGGTTCTATTGGCCTTTTCTGTCGCCACGCTGGCGATTGTCATCGAGCGCTGCGTCTACCTTTCTTGGCACAACTGCAAGGCGCGCCCAATCAGCGACAAGATTAAGGAATTTTTGATTGACGGAAAGCGCGACGAAGCCGAAAAGTTTTTGAAAAACTGCCAGCGCAACCAAACAATCGCCAGCATACTTTTGGCGCTTTTGGAAAACGCCAAGTACGGCGAAAACAGAATGGAGCGCGCCGCCGAACGCGAGGCCCAAGAGCGTTTGCGCAGAATGGAAAACGGCTTTAACTACCTTACGGCCCTTTCGTCGCTCGCGCCGCTCACAGGGTTTTTGGGAACGGTTTCTGGAATGATCGGAGCCTTCCGCTCTATCGCCGAAGCGACGGACGTAAACGCGCAGCTTGTGGCCGGCGGAATTTATGAGGCTTTGATTACAACTGTCTTTGGACTAATCATCGCGATTGCGGCGCTTGTCGCCTACAACCTTTTAATTGGCCGCGTGGACTCGTTCGCCGCCGAAGCGTCAAAAGCCATCGACGACTTGATTCCGGAGTTGATATGATTAAACGACCGCCGCGCCGCAACACGGAAGACTCAAGCAGCTCTGGCGCTTTGAACGACTTGTCCTTTTTGCTGATAATATTTTTTATCGTGATAGCGGGCTTTAACGTCAACAAAGGATTTTTGTTGAACCTGCCGTCAAAGGACAAGCCGATTGTAGTGAACACAAACGACATTCTAAAATGCGAGTTGGACCAAAGCGGCGCTTTGTTTTTGGACGGGCAAGAAATTCAAATGGAACAGCTGTCGCAAAAAATAAGCGCCAAGCTAAAGAGCCAGCCCAACATGACATTTTTGCTTACGATAAATCCAGAGACGCGCTATCAAAAAGTTATTGACGTCGTTTCGGCCATAAGAAAACTTAAGGTTGAAAATTTTTCTTTTAGAATGAAATGAGGAAGATATGATTGATTTAAGACAAAGAAGAAAGCGGCCCAGCATAGCGACTTCCTCAATGTCGGACATTGGCTTTTTGCTCTTGATTTTCATAATGCTCATAGCCTTGATGAACCAGCGCTACGAAGAAAAAATAAATTATTCCGAGAGCGCCGTTTTAGAACGGACGCAAGCCGATGAAAATTTTGAAATCTGGGTTCAACAAAACGGAATCGTTTCGGCCGAAGGCCAAACGCTCGACCCAAACGCTTTGGAAAAAGCGATTGTGACTGCCATCGCGCAAAATCCCAACGTTCGGATTCATATCATAGCGGACAAGGACACGCCCTACAAATACATCAACGGCGTGACTTCAATATTGCAGTCCTTGCAGCATCGAGTTGTAAGTTTTGTTGTTAAGGAAAAGTGACATGAGCGAGCGAAACTTTTATAGATTGTCAAAACTTTGGCGGCCCGCGGTTTTTGCATTCGCGCTTCTTTTGCATGTGGCGGCGATTTGCTTGTTCAGCGTTCGCCAAAAAGAAGAGGAAGTCCAAACGGTCGATTTTAGCCAAGCCGACGTTTTTAAATTGGTCGACGTTCAGGAATACGTCAAGCCGCCGGTCAACGAAAACGATGTCGTTGTCACAAATCAGCCCAAAGCCTCGGAGCGCGTTCAAGAAACCGAAAAAAAGGTCATCAAGGACTTTGACGAAAGCGCCTTTTTGCCCCAGCACAAAATTTCTTCGGTTCCTGTCATTCCAATCAGGGAAGTTTTGTCGCGCATTGAATACCCTCCGATGGCGTTGCGCCAGGGAATCGAGGCCGTCGTATACCTTGAGCTTTTTATCGACAGCGGCGGAGTCATCAAAAACATCAAGGTGCTCAAAGACCCTGGCCATGGCTTTGCCGAGGCCGCAGTGGCCGCGTTAAGGGGAATTGTTTGCATTCCAGCCAACGCCAACGGCAAGAATTGCGCCGTCCGCTATCGCTATCCAATAAAGTTCACTTTAAATTGAATTTGCCAAATCGCCAGAATTGGTGTATAATACAAAGATATGGCGATTAAACTTTATTCACTTGGAGCGGCCGAGGAAGTAACCGGCAGCAAGCACATATTGGAAGTTGACGGACGTTCGTACATGATTGACTGCGGAGCCTTTCAGGGCCACCGCAGCGAATCCGACGAAAAAAACCGCAACTTTGAATTTGACCACCAAAAGTTGGAAGCGGTCATCCTTACCCACGGCCACTTTGACCACTGCGGCTTGATTCCCGTTTTGGCAAAAAAGGGCTACAACGGAAACATTTACGCAACCAGCGCGACGCGCGACTTGGCCAACCTTGTCGTAATGGACAGCGCCCGCATTCAGGCGCGCGACGCTGAATACTTGGCCGAACAAGCCCGCCGCAAAGGGGAGCGCTTTACATGGAAGCCAATGTACGACGAGCAAGACTGCATCAAGGCGATGAACCAATTTGTGACAGTCTCCTACAACAGAAAAATTTTTGTGGGCCCAAACGTTTCGCTTGAATTTTTTGATGCGGGCCACATTCTTGGCTCCTCGCTGGCCTACTTTACAATCTACGAAGGAACGCCGCAAGAAACCCGCATTTTGTTCACAGGCGACTTGGGCCGCAAGAACAAGTCAATCGTTCGTGACCCCGCGACTGACTTTCCGCCGCCGGACTACATCATTTGCGAAAGCACTTACGGAAACCGAAAGCACGACCAAAAGG
>JAFZLA010000057.1 GCA_017551705.1 Treponema sp. | reverse complement strand
CCAGTCCGCCGCTCTCATGGGGAGCAAGCTCCCCAATCCCGCTCGACTTGCATGCTTAAGACGCGCCGCCAGCGTTCGTTCTGAGCCAGGATCAAACTCTCCGTGATTGTATCCAAGGCCCGAAGGCCTAAGAATTTTCACATTTAAGTTGAACCCCTCTCGAATTACTGTTTATTGAAAATTGATAGGATTCGTAAGTCCGCCCTTTCGGGCGGCTTGGCGAGTTCCGGACGAGCCGGAACTCGCGGTTTCGGAACTAGGTTCCGACTTCCGCTTTCCTTACCGTTTTCTTCCCTTCCCTGCTGTTTCCAAAGAACGCCGCTCTGCTTTAGAGCGGTAAAAGAGAATATAGCGCTTACAACAAAAAGTGTCAAGTGAAATGCGCCTTTTTTTTTGAAAAATTTTGATTTTTTTTCCGCTCTTTTTTGCGGCAAATTTTGGCGGCGGGGACACCGTTCAGCCATAAAAAAAACGCCGCAAAAATGCGGCGTTCGTAAAAGCGCTTGTTTTGTCGCTTAGCCCAAGAAGACTTGGCCCTGGCCGTCGATGGCCAAAATGGACTTGCATTCCGAGCAGCGGAAGCGGCCGGCTCTTGTGGCCTTGAGCTTTCTCTGGCAAACGGGGCAGGCAAAAACCTTGGGAAAAAGAGAGTTGGTCTGTGTCGATCCGCTCTTGAAGAAGGACACCGCCTCCTCTGTAGAATTCTTAATATTGAAGAATTGTGAGAATCCAAGCAACTGGAAAACTTCAAATACCTTGGGCTGGATTTCCAAAAGAACGATGTCGCCGCCCTTTGGCTTTACCAATTTAAGGAAGGCTGTGAAGGAGCCAATTCCGGTTGAAGAAACATAGTTGAGCGCGGAACAGTTGAAAATCAAGTTAACAAAACCAGCCTCGACAACCTTGTTGATTCGCTTTTGGAAAAAGCTTGAATTGTAGGTGTCTACATAGCCGTTCAAAATGATTGAAACGCAATTTGGAACATCTTCGATTTTTGACAAAGATATCTTTAAGCTGTCATCCTTCTCATCGTTAAAGCCAGGGACGAGAGTGTTATTGTTTACCATAATGGCTCCCTCAATATTTATTACATTTTATCAAAAAATTCCTAAAATGTCAAATTTTATTTCGGCATTTTTGACTTTTTTTATTAGAATTTGTTGAAAAAACGTGTTTTTTGGCCTTTCTTGCAATATTTTGCCTTTTTTTCTATAATATGAACATGGATTTGAACAAGGTCTATGTGGTCCTTTGCAGGCCGGAGGAAAGCAGGAACGTAGGAGCGGCTTGCAGGGCCATGGCTAACAACGGAATAAGCCACATGCGAATCGTCGGAAAAAGGGAAGATTTTGACGCGGAAAGGGTGCGAATTTTGGCCATCCACGCGGCCGACATTTGGGAAAAGGCGGAATTTTTCGACTCAATCCAAGAGGCCACCGCCGACTGCATAATCAGCGCGGCCACCACAAGGCGCAGGGGCAAAAAGCGAAAGGGAAAGCTTTTTTTGCCGGAGGAATTCTGTTCCTTTGTAAAGGAATCGGACGGAAAAATCGCCGTTGTTTTTGGAAACGAGCGGACCGGCTTGACCGACGAAGAAGTTGAGGCGTGTTCGGCAGCCGTGACAATTCCGTCGTCGGAAGGCTTTATGTCATTGAACCTGTCCCACGCAGTGCAAATTATTTGCTACCACATTTTTAGGGCCCAAGACCCAAACCTTAAAGGCTACACAAAAATCGATTTGTCCCGCTTGGACAAAACTGTCCAATGCATCGCGGACAATTTGCAAAAAATCGGCTTTTTCAAAATCGCGGGCCGACCGGACATGGAAAATTTTTGGCGAGGAATTTTGGCGCGCGCCAGCCTTTCCGAAAGCGAGGCTCAATACATAGAAAAAACGTTCACCAAAACCGCGGGCCTAGCCGCCAGAAACGCAAAAGAATCGTCTGACTCTAAAAACTAATGGCGTCGCAATCGATTGTTCCTGTGTCACGGCTTAAGACCGCGGCCCGCCTGAGGCAAGCCTTGAACTGTCTAAAGTTGCCAGGCCAATCATACCCCCGCATTTTCTGAACAGCGTCCGGCGTTATGGAAAAAACCTTTCCCATCTTTTTTTGGATTTCCTTCAATTCGCTTTCAATCAAAACAGGAAAGTCTTCAAGCCGTTCCCGCAAGGCAGGAACCATTATAGGAAAGTCCACAATTCGCCAGTAAAGGTCTTCGCGAAAAAGTTTTTTGCGAACCATGCTTTCAAGGTTGGCGTTTGTGGCGAATATCAAACGAACGTCGGCCTTGCATTCTTCGTCGGAACCGACAGGCCTAAAGACGCCGCTTTCAATGACCCGCAACAGTTTTGCCTGACATTCAAGCGACAGGTCGGCGATTTCGTCCATAAACAAAGTTCCTCCATCCGCTTTCTTAAAAAGCCCTTCCCTGTCGCGCGCGTCGGTAAAGGCGCCGCGAACGTTTCCGAACAAGGAGCTTTCCATCAGTTCATTTCTTGCGTTGGCCATGTTGGCAATGACAAAGGGCTTGTCTTTTCTAAGCGAAAGCTCGTGAGCGATTTTTGCGACCATAGTTTTTCCGGTTCCGCTTTCGCCGTAAAATATTAGGGGAAGGTCTGTGTCGGCAACCATTAATATTTGTTTTCGCACTTCATTCAGCCTTTCGCTAGAGCCAAGCAAACTTGCGAACTGCAAAATATTGTCAAAGTTGCAATCAAAGTTTTTTATCTTTATAGATTGGTTTATTCTTCCTTTGCGCAGAACAGCGGCATTGTCGCTGCCAATACAGCTATAAAATCTTTTCTTTGTAAAAGGATATGAAATGGTTTTCACTTCCGTTCCAAATTTTTTCTGAAACTCAGGCAGTATTTTTGAACCCGCCAAAACAAAGAATCTCTTGTTGACAGTTTCGCAAAAAGTGTCCCACAAGCCCTTGTCTCTTAACTTTACAGCCGCGGCAATATCCGTAATAATCAAATCAAAAGATTGATGCTTTTTTAAAACTGTTTCGACTTGAATGTCGTAAAACATTTCCATATTGAACTCGTGTTCAAACACGCATTCAAAAAACAGATGGACATCGCTGTCATACGCGACAACAGCAACCGAGGCATTGTTGATTTTAGAAAACATACTTTAAATGAATTACTTTTTAATAATTCTGTACCAGACAAGTAATATTTTAAAGTATAAATACGGAAAAAGCAAGAAAATTTTTAACGGATTTTTAATAATTTCTCCCCAAATTTCCCTGCCTGCGTTGAACGTAGATTCTTTGGCGCGATGCACCTGGTCGCTGAAAATTCCAATGGCGTCGCGGTAGTAAACAAAGACGCTTGACGAAAAGCGGTTGCGGCGGATGTAGGGCCAACAATCCTTGTCCTTGATGCCTTCGCTGAGCAAAACCAATGACGGCGACGCCTTGTAAATGGCTTGGATGATGTCGTCTTCCTGTGTCTTTGGATAATAGCCTACATATCGGCCGACCACCCGCAAATTGGGAAAGGTTTTCATCACATTGCCAGCCGCCTTTTGCAACGACTTTTTTCTTCCGCCCAAAAGATAAAAACTGCGGTAGTGGTTGTCCAAAATCGTAAGTATGTCGATGAGCGCGCTAAACGGGTTGTAGCGGTCAGGAACTTCGCGCTTTAAGAAAGCCGCCGCCTTTAAAATGCTTTTTGAAATCGGAAGAACCAAGTCGGCGTTTTTTACGCATTCGGCATAAGTGTTTTTTCCTCGAGCCTTTAGCAAGCCCCAAATTGAAAGAAAAACTATTTGCTTTGTGCCGGGCTTGGCCAGCAATTCCAAAATTTCGTTTTCAAGATTTTCAGGGCGGCAAATGTCAACGCCAACTCCAGCAATGTCAATTCTTTGTATAGCCATCTTAGTTCCCCCTAATAATACGGCTAAACGCGCGAGCTTGGTTGCGAGCGCGTTTGTTGCCGCTTACGCGGCAATCAAAATATTTAGGTCTTGAAGCAATTATCTTGCCGCTGCCCTAATTGTCAAGCGCGCTCTGAATCGCGGCCGCGGCGTAAAGGGCGGCGGTTTCGCAGCGCAAAATATTAGTGTTAAAGTGAACCGCCTTAAAGCCGCGCTCCAAAAGCAGTTCAAATTCGGCGGGACTTATTCCGCCTTCCGAGCCGATTGCAAAAACACAAGCGCCCGGCTTTTCTTTATTGCCACAATCCGCGGAAAGCCCCAGAGCGGCAGAAAGCGGCATTGTTTTTTCGCCGCGTTCGTACAAAACGATTTTTGCGGCTGGAGCGCTTGAAAAAGTTGCCGCGGCCGCTTCTTGGCCTTGCAAAGAATTTTGTTCTTGGCCAAAATCGCCGCCTTCTATCAACTCAAGCGCGCGCTCCAATTTTTGCGGCTCAAATATTTTTGTCTCAACCTGCGAGCCGCTTTGCTGTCTGGCCTCGCGGATTATTCGCTCAAAGCGGTCGGACTTTTGCAAGGCCTTTTCGCTGCCCGCCTGCGTGTACTCGCCAATTACGGGAACAATGTTTGCGATTCCGCATTCGGTCGCTTGTCGGACAATCAATTCCATCTTTTGCGGCTTTGGAATGAATTGCAAAAGGGTCATAAAAGTCCGCGGCCCGCTTGCAACTGCGGCGGCGCTTGATTCTTGCGAATCGTCTTGTTCGCGCGCGGCGCAAACTTGCAGCGTTATTTTTTTTGCCGCGTCGTCAACCCTGCAAACAGTGGTTTGCAAAAGCCTTCCGCCGGGAACGCTGACCGGAGCCATGTCGCCTACCTGCAGGCGCAAAACGTTCCGCAAATAATGAAAATCTTTTCCCGCGATTTCCAAGAGGCCTTTTGAATTTGGCAAAGCGGCGGAAACAAACTGTCTCATTATTTCTTTGTTTGAGAATCGTCCTGGGCGGCCTTGGCCTCGGCCTCCTCCTGCAATTCCTTTAAAGTCTTTGTGCTTTTTACAAGCTTCTTGAAATTTCCTTGGTCAAGAACTTTCATCGCCTCGACAAGCTGAACGTCAAAGTCCAAGTCGTAAAGGCGGGGATCTTTTGTGCGGCCGACTTCGATTCGGACCAAGCGGCGCAAAAGGCGCAAATCCAAGTCATAATCCTTTTGCAAAACTTTCGCGTAAGCGGCTATGTCGTTCTCGCTCATGTCGGGATGGTCCTCGACATACTTTCTGATTGTTTCGTCTTCGCTAAGCTTCACAAAAGCTTTTGTCTGCTCGTCCGTGTATTCAGGGCTGAGCTTTATTTCCTTGTCCGGCGGAATTCCGATTTTGTCGATGTTGGTGTCGCTTGGCGTGTAGTAGCGGGCCATCGTCACTTTGATTCCGTCGTTGTGTTTTAGCGTCATCACTTGCTGGACGCTGCCCTTTCCGTAGGAGCGCTCGCCAATCAAATAAGCCAAGTGGTTGTCCTTTAACGCGCCGCTCAAGATTTCGGACGCGCTCGCCGAACCCTTGTTTATCAAAACGACAATCGGCATGTCTCGGACAATCGTGTTGTCAGCGCTGGCGTTGATTGAGCGCGACTCAAAAGCCAAGCGGCTCTTTGTGCTCACAATTGGGCCTTGGTCAATAAAGAAGTCTCCGATTTTTGCGGCGCTGTCCAAAAGTCCGCCGGGATTGTTGCGCAAGTCGATGATAAGACCCGAGCATTTTTTTTCTTTGAATGAGTCAATCGCTTCGTGAACGCGGGGAACAGTGTCGGGCGTAAACTGAATGAGCTTCATGTAGCCGTAAAGATTTTTTCCGCTTTGAACGGTTCCAAACTCAACTGTAGGAACTTCTATCAAATCGCGAATCAAAGTTCTCTTGAACGTCACGCTCTTTCCGCGCAAAACGGTGACTTCGACGCCCTCACCCTTTGGTCCGCGCAATTTTGAAAGAACGGTTTCCATGGACATTTCGGGAGTGGGCTCGCCGTTAATTTCTATCAATTTGTCGCCGGCCTGAATTCCCGCCTTGTAGCCAGGCGTTCCTTCTATCGGAGAGATTACGTCGACGTAAGCGGGATTTTCGGCGGTGGATTCGTTGCGCTTTGAGATGGAAAGTCCCACGCCGTAAAAGGCGCCCTCGGTTGTGTCGTTGAGGCTGCGCATGTCGCTTGTGTCAAGGTAGACGGTGTACGGATCGTTAAGCGACTTCATCATTCCGTCAAGGGCGCCCTTGTACAAAACTTCGGGGTCGACCTCTTCGACAAAGCGGCTTTGCAGCGTGTAAAAAATTTGCGCTATAGTCCGAATATATTCGCTTGAATCAACTTGGGCGTCTTTTTTTTGCCCGCTCTCGGCAAAACACTTTGACACAAAGAAGCCCGATACAAAAAAGCACAGCGCAAAAGCCGCCGCGCGGAAAATTCTTAACTTAGACGAATGCAAGTTCATAATAGGATATTATAGCGCATTTTGAGGAATTTTGCTATAGCAAAATCGCGCAAACTGTGATATAATGGAAGAATGCAAATAATTCCTATTGCCAGCGGAAAGGGCGGAGTCGGAAAAAGCCTTTTGTCCGCAAACTTGGCCATCGCGTTAGGCCAGGCCGGAAAGCGCGTCGTGCTTGCCGACCTTGACTTAGGCGCGTCAAACCTGCATCTTGTTCTCGGCCAGCCAAGCCCAAAACATGGCTTGGGCACTTGGCTTTTGGGGAACGGAAATTTCGCCGACATCATTCAGCCAACCGAATACGAAAACGTCAGCTTCATCGCGGGCGACTCGGAGATTCCGGGATTGACCGCGCTCAAAGCCCCGCAACGTTCCAAAATAATAAAAAATTTTAGAAACATCGATTGCGACTATTTAATCATCGACTTGGGAGCTGGAACCCACCAAATAATTTTGGACTTGTTCCTCCTTTCGCCGCAGGGAATCGTCGTGTCGGCGCCCGCGGTTACGGCGACGCTCAACGCGTATTTGTTTTTAAAGAACGCGGTGTTCCGCTTGATGAATTCAACTTTTAAGACCAGCAGCGAGGCGGCCAAGTGGTTCCGCGAGCTAAAGAAAAGTTCCACCGCGATGCAAAAGCTTTACATTCCGCAAATGATGCAAGAGCTTGCTCGCGTCGACCCAAAAAACTCAGCCGCCGTAATGCGCAACCTGAACATTTTCCGTCCGCGACTTGTGATGAACATGATTGACGATCCCAAGGACGCGGACAAGGCGCTGCGCATCCGCCGTTCCTGCAAAGAATATTTGGGAATCGACTTGGAGCATTTGGGCGTACTTTACCGCGACTCGCTGCAAGACAAGTCGCTTGCCTCGCGACTTCCGATAATAATTTACAAGCCGCAAAACATTTTGTCGCAGGCCGTCTACCGCATCGCCGAAAAAATTCTTCAAAGCGAGACGCTCAGCTTTGGCGACGAGTTCGAGCCGCCAGCCGACAACGTAAACAATTCATTTGACATCGCCACGGAAGAGGCGGAGGAAGATTACGAGGCCAAGATGGCGGGCTTGCGCGACCTTTTGGGAAGCGGCGCCCTTACCGAAGGCGAATTGATAGAAACAATCAAAACGCTTTCGTATGAACTGAACCAAGTCCGCAAAGAAAACACATTGCTAAAATCAAAATTGGTCAAAGCGGCCGAACAAGGATACAAAATATGAATTTGCTTTACATAAACTATCCGTCATGGATTCATCCGGAAATTTTTCCCGGCGTTCCGTTCCTAGGACTCTTGCGCTGGTACGGCTTGATGTATGTCTTTGCTTTTGGCTTTGCGTATGTCGCGTTAAAAAAACAGTTTAAGGAAGGAGCGTTGGAAAGCGCCGACCGTTCCACAAGCGAAGACGATTTGACCAGCTTTATCGCCACAGGAATCGTTTTTTTGCTGTTGGGCGCCCGCATTTTTTCAACCTTGATTTACGACACAAGCGGAAAATATTTGTCAAAGCCCTGGCTCATCTTTTGGCCCTTTGACGAAAGCGGCCGTTGGACAGGCTTGCAAGGAATGAGTTACCACGGCGGCGCCATAGGCGGAACTCTTGGAATGTGGGTATGGTGCAAAATCCACAAGCGGCCTTACTTGCAGTGGACCGACGCAATGTGTACCGCCATTCCAATCGGCTACACCTTTGGACGCATAGGAAACTTTTTGAACGGCGAGCTTTACGGCCGCATCACAAAAATGCCGTGGGGAATGATTTTTCCCGAAGCGGCCCCTTTTTCTCCGTCAATTGAATGGGTAAAAAAATTCGCCGCCGACATCGGAATGGAAATAGGCAACAGCGGTTTGGTCAACCTGCCCCGCCACCCCAGCCAGCTCTACGAAGCCTTTTTTGAAGGAATCGTATTGTTCGCGATTTTATGGTTCTTGCGAAAGAAAAAGCCCTTTGACGGATTTTTGTCCGGCCTCTATTTGGCGGGCTACGGCTTTTTTAGATTTTTCTTGGAATACTTTAGAATGCCAGACGCGGATTTGGGCTTTAGACTGGCAAGCGACCCTTCCGCCTCCATCAGCCAAAACACTTCTTTGCTCAACATTTCCACGGGCCAGATTTTGTGCGCGCTTATGATTGTGGCCGGAGTAGGAATTATAATCGGCGCGGGAATCACTTCAAAAAAGCGCGAAGCAAAGTAACCCCAAAACTTGCGCCCCGCAAAAAAACAAAAACGGCCCGCCGAACATTTCGGCGGGCCGTTATTTTAGGCTTGCGACACCTACTTATTCATTGCGGGTGTATGATGTCACATACACCCGCAAAAGCAACGAGTCAAGGCTTTAAGCGCTAGCGCGCCTTGACCGTTGCTAACACTGCGGCCAGCTTTTCGGCGGTAAAGCCTAAGTGCTGGGCAACCTTGTTGGCCGGGCCTGACTCGCCAAAGCGGTTGATTGTGAACAAATCGTCCGCGCTTGTGGCGTATCCTTCCCAACCCTGGCTTACGCCGGCTTCGGCTACGACGACGCGCTTGGCGCCGCCAATGAGCTTGGCCTTTTCTTGGGCGCCCATAGCGTCAAAGGCTGTCTTGTCCATGACAGAAATTACGCGGACAGACTTTCCTTTTGTCAATTTGGCTGCGGCAAGCGCCATTCCGACTTCGCTTCCGGTTGCCAATACCGTGATGTCGGGAGTCGCGGCTCCTTCCTGCACGATGTAGGCGCCGTTCTTAAGAGACTTCTTCCAATTCTTGTCGGCCTTGGGGTAAACCGTAAGGTTTTGGCGGGTGAGCGCCAAGCAAACCGGATGGTCTTTTGAAGCCATCGCGATGTCCCAAGCGGCGACAGTTTCTTCGGGGTCGCCCGGGCGCAAAACGTGAACGTTGGGAATCGCGCGCAAAGAAGCCAAAGTCTCGATCGGCTGGTGGGTCGGTCCGTCTTCGCCAACGTAAATTGAATCGTGTGTCAAAACATAGATTGTGTTCAAGCCCATCAAGGCCTGGATGCGCAAGTTGGGGCGCAAGTAGTCGCTGAACACAAAGAACGTGGCGCAGAAGGGGCGGAGTCCGCCGTGCAAGTTGATTCCGGCGCAAACGGCGCTCATTCCAAATTCGCGGATTCCGAATTCGATTGTGCGGCCCTTTTGGTTTTCGTAGCTGTAAGTTCCGTCGTCATGCTTGAGCGCGGTCTTGTTGGGTCCCATCAAGTCTGCGCTTCCGCCAACCAAGTTCAGGAAGCGGTCGGCGATCGCGTTGAGCGCCTTTCCGCTTGACGCGCGAGTTGCCTCGCTGTCGCCCACCTTGTATTTGGGAGCGGTTGATTTGCCCGTCGGCTTTCCGGCATAGAAAGCGTCCCACATTTTGCGCAAGGCGGGGTTTTCTTTTGACCAAGCGTCAAAGTCTTTTTTCCAGTCTTCCTCTTTTTTGGCCCAAGCGGCTTTCTTGCTTTCAAAGTACTTGACGGCCTCGGGGTCAATATAGAAGTCCTTGTCAACGGGAATGCCAAGCTTTTTGCGCGCGGCGATGATTCCCTCGGCTCCAAGAGGAGCGCCGTGAACGTCGGCGGTTCCGGCCTTGGGAGCGCCCTTTCCGATTACGCTCTTGAGCATGATGAGCGTAGGCTTGTCGGCGCATTTTTTTGCTTCGGCAACCAAATCGACAATTTTTTTGACGTCGTACATGCTGCCTTTAAGAACCTGCCAGCCGTAAGCCTCGTAGCGCTTGGCTATATTTTCGTCAAAGGCGATGTCGGTGCAGCCGTCGATGCTTATCTTGTTCTGGTCGTAGAAAACGATGAGCTTACCAAGCTTGAGGTGTCCGGCCAAGCTACAGGCTTCGCTTGAGACGCCCTCTTCCAAGCAGCCTTCGCCGACAAGAGAGTATGTGTAGTGGTTTACGATTTTATGGCCCTTTGTGTTAAAGCGGGCGGCGAGCATTGATTCCGCCACAGCCATTCCGACAGCCATGGAAACGCCCTGTCCCAACGGGCCACTGGTGTTTTCTACGCCGTCAGTCCATCCGTATTCCGGGTGTCCGGGGCACTTGGATCCTACTTGGCGGAAGTTTTTGATGTCCTTGAGGCTGACCTTGTAGCCGGCCAAGTGCAAGATTGAATACAAGAACATCGAGCCGTGTCCTGCGCTAAGGACAAAGCGGTCGCGGTCAACCCATTTTGAGTCGGCGGGATTGTGCTTTAAAATTTCTCCGTAGAGAACGGCTGCCAATTCGGCGGCTCCCAAAGGAAGTCCCGGATGTCCAGAGTTGGCCTTTTGAATGGCGTCCATCGAAAGCGCGCGGACAGACAGCGCCGCCGCGGCAATTCCTTTTTCGTTCATAGAATACCTCTACTCTTTGTTGGCTGCCTCGGCGAGTT
>JAFZLA010000056.1 GCA_017551705.1 Treponema sp. | reverse complement strand
TCCGTCAGGAACAAGGCCGGCGGCCAAAGCGTCTTTGTATGTGGGAACAATCTTAACCTTGCCGGAGATGATGTCTTTCTTGGCGGCTTCGATTGTGTCGATTACCTTTACGCTCAAGGCCTTGTTGACCTTTGAGTAGTCAACGCCGTCGTCCTTGAGAGCCAAGTTGACGACTCCGCCCTTGAATGTTCCTGCGGCGATTTCGTTGAGAGCGATCAAAGTTGAAGTCTCAACGCGCTTGATCATAGAAGTGAGAACGGCTGACTTTCCTTCGGCGTAAACGCCGTCGGCGTACTGGTCAGAGTCAACTCCGATGGCCCAAACGTTGCTTCCGGCGTACTGCATCTCTTTGGCCTGCGCGATGGTTCCGTTTCCGGTTCCGCCGGCGGCAGAGAAGATGGCGTAGATGCCGTTGTTGTACCAGTTCTTGGCTTGTGTCTTGGCCAATTCGGGTTTTCCCCAATCGTTGGCGTAATAGTCAAAAATCTCGGCGTTAGGGTAAACGGCCTTGAGGCCCTGGATGTATCCCATCTCGAACTTTGTGATTGTGCTTCCCGGAACTCCTCCGATAAAGCCGAACTTGGGGTTGGCGATTCCGTCAGCCTTGGCCTGGTAAGCGGCGGCAAGGCCAACAAGGTAAGAGCCCTCTTCTTCGTGGAAAACAAATTCCTTTACGTTGGCGCGGCCTACCCAGTCAACGTCAACAATCATGTACTTTTGCTCGGGATATTCGTCGGCGATCTCTGTGATGGCGTCGGCAAAGGTGAAGCCTGTGGCGCAAATCAAGTCGTAGCCTTCGTCAGAGAGCTGCTTGAGCGTGGGAAGGTACTGGTCCTGAGTCTGGCAAGTGACGACGTCGTACAAAGAGCCGCGGCTTTTTGCGTTCTCAACGCTTTCGCCGTAGAACTCAACGATTCCGCGCCAAGCGGCGGCGTTGAATGACTTGTCGTCGATTCCAGTGGCGTCAGTAACAAGGCGAATTGTGGGGCGGCTGTCCGAAGCCTTTTTGCCGGCGTCCTTTTTGGCGCATCCGAACAAAACGGAAGCGATGACGGCGGTCAAAACTAAAATTGAAAGTTTTTTCATTTTATGATGATCCTCCATGAAAAATGTAAAATCATTATATATCGCATCGCTTCCTTTTGCAATAGCGCGGCCTTGCCGATAAAAAAACGCCGCTCAAAACTATTGCATATTTTTCTTCTATACATTATAATTTTAGAATTATGGCAGAATCACAAAGTTTTTTTGCAAAGTTGTTGTCATCGCTTTTCAAATCAGATGACCCTGACGCCGAAAAAAAGCGCCGAATAAAGCAAATCGCCAAGAACCTTTCAAAGGCTAGATATCACTTTTACAAAAACGACGAAGTTCTGCCCGCGTTCGCAAAATTGTTTTACGACATTTACAAGGCCATTTTCCCTGCAAAAGCGATGTTCATGGCGCAGGAAAACCCTGCCCGCATGAAGGCCTTGGCCGTCAACTATTCCCTCAACGAAAAAGAGCACCAGCTCATCGACTCGCTTACGGAGGAAGGAATCAAGGAAGCGGCGCAAAAAATGCCGATAGACCAGTTGGAAGCGCAGGTCCATCAAAACATAGACCTCTTTTTGCAAGTGTTCAACGGCGAAAAAATCGCCCGCATAGAGGCCCTTTACAGAAAGCTCATGATTTTCAAGAGCTTCTGCTCCTTTGACTTTTACTTTACCCTTAAAAAATTCGACTCTTCCCTCAAAGAAGGCGAATTCACTTCCGTTCCCAGATTCGACAAAATCAACGCCGAATACATCGCCGAAGACCTCAAGGACTTTTTGGCCGTTGCCTGGCTTTTGCCCGAGCGCGAAGACTGGTCGGACATGATGAAGTTCTTTAATGAGACAAAAGGAACCGAGCCGGTAACATTGAACTTGTGGACAAAAATTTGCAACAAAATCAATTCAATCCGCCTTAGCCGTGTCTTTGAAATGATGATACAGGTCATTACAAAAGACCCAAGTTACATGCCCGACTTTTCGTACAGCGAAGAGCCGATTGTCGACAACTTTATTGACAAGACAAGAAACGACGCCGAAAAGACCTTGAGTTCCCTGATTTTGACGCAGCAAAACAACAAGATTGACGGCATTTTGGAACAGATTTTTGGAACGACTTCGATAGAGCGCCTTTCCAACTACACAGCCACAAACTCAGCCATCTACGAGCGCAAGGGACTGGGAACCTTTGACTATGTTCAGCCCCTCAACTACTTTAAGGCCTTTTTGCTTGACTTTGTAAAAAAGGACGTCCGCGAATTCTCAGACTTGGTGTTGGTGCGCGGAACTTGGTCCACACAAGCGCTTTCGGCTCCTATGTCAAACGCCTACCACGCGCTATTGGAAACCAGCGACACAATTTTGGCCTTTGACGCAAAGATTGCCGAAGACGCCGAAATCGGAAGCAGAATCAAGACCCACATGCCCAGAGCCGAACGCGACAAAGAGGCCAAGAACATAATCGGAACCCTTATCGGCGACCTAAACGACGAGGCCAAGCAAATGTTGGTCGACGGAACAAAGAACTTGATAACAATAGCGAAGACTACAAAGACTCTCTTGGAGGACTACGCAAAGCCCAAGGGAGAAGTTATCATAAACTGGAAGGAATTGGACAAATTCGCCGACCATCCGATCAAGGAATTGGGAGTGGGAGTTTACAAGCACATTTACTTGTTCGTCCAGTTGATGCAAAACTGCCTAAAGTGAATCTGGATACAAGCCGGGGACCAAGAATTCTTGGGGCAGCTTTGAAGGCCGGCCCTGTGTGGTGACGGTTGCCCAAGTCACGTCGGCCTCGACGCAAACGGTTCCGTCCTCTTTTCTAATGACCTGCCGCAAAGTTCCCCTAACCGCTCCTGTCTCTATCGGCCATGCGTCGATGTAAAGCTTGTCCATCAAATAAGCCGAAGCCTTGTAGTGAATGTCGATGTGGGTGATGTAAATGTAATAGCCGGCCGCCATCATTTTTTTGTAGTCAAAGCCGATGCCGTTTAAAAACTGCATTCTTCCGTATTCAAGATAGTTGACGTAGACGGCGTTGTTCACATGGCCGTAGGAATCGCATTCGTAAGTGCGAACGATAAGGTCTGAGGTAATTTTCATAAGTGGGATTTTAGCAAAAAACTATGAGTTGTTCAACACAGAATCGACCAAGCGCTTGAAGGAGTTGTCTTGAACTACGCCCTGGGTGTTCACGCCGTCAACGATAGAAAAAACCCCGTTCTTGTCTTGGACAATCGCGTTGTAATCGGCGGCTTGCAATTCGGCGGCCTTTGCGTTTTGCCCGAATGACGAGAACATAAAGGCCTCTGTGTTTGAAAGAGGTATCGCGGCCGCCTCTGGAGCCGACGCAAGAGAGACAGGATCGTCTTGCGCCTTGTTTTTATCGCCGTCATGAATCCTGGGATTGCGGTCAAAAGAAGGCGCTTCTGTTGTGAATGTCGAGGCCACATCAGTTCCGTCGTCCAAGCCATTGTTTTGGGGAGCGCTAAATTCAAGCGGCTCGGAAAACTCTTCTTTTTCTTCTTTTACTGAAACGCCAAAGTCTTCGGGAGAAAGTTCCTTGCACCAATCGCTTTTTTCGCCTTCCAAAGTGCCGTTGACTTTTTCATCGTCCGCGCGCGCGTCAAGGTCTGTAAAATCAGGTTGAATGACAGAGAAGTTTTTGACAACTTCTTCGGTCTCGTCGTTGGGAGCGAAGGAATCGCGGACGTTCGTGTATGGGTCAAGGTCCTTGTCTCCGACAACGCCCTCCTCTTTGGGCTTTTTGTCAGCGCCTTCTTTCTTTGGGCGCAAGGCAAAAAAGTCGGCGGAAACGTCTTCGGAAATGTCGATGTCGCCTTCTTCTTTTGCGGAAAGGTCAGCGGCCAAGTTTTTAAGGTCTTCGTGAAGCTCGTCAAACGATTCGACTTCTTCAAGGTCTTCCACAGGCTCCGCCTCTTCGACGGGCTGGGCGTCATCGGCAGTTTGCGCGTCCTCTATGCCGTCAAGGAAGTCCGACGCGTCGACTGATTCAAATTCCTCGACGGGCTGCGCATCTTCAACTGGCTCTGCTTCTTCAACTTCTTCAAGGGCTTCGACTTCTTCTGCTTCTTCGACGGGTTCCGCATCTTCAACCTCTTCAAGAGCTTCGACTTCTTCTGCTTCTTCAACTGGCTCCGCTTCCTCAACTTTTTCAAGCGCTTCAACGGGTTCAGCCTCTTCAACCTCTTCAAGGGCTTCGACTTCTTCTGCTTCTTCGACGGGCTCCGCATCTTCTACTTCTTCGACTTCTTCAATTTCCTCGACTTCTTCGAGAGGCTCGGCTTCTTGGGGCTCGAGGGCGGCCGCCTTTGCGGGGGCGGGAGCGACGGCGGCTGACGCAGAAGGGGGCGCTTGGACGGCCTGAACCTTAAGGGCGCCGTTTGACAAAAGCTCTTGGAGCATGGCCTTGATTTCTTGGGCGTTCTCCATGGCGCCGCCGGAAGAGTCTTTTGGCCGCAAGTTCATCGCGGCGAACAATTCATCCCAGCTGCGGTTTATCAATTCCTCAACTTGGGCCTGGCGCTTTTTGGCGCGGCCGCCAAGGCTTTGTATGATTTCTTTTGTGACGGCGTCGCGACGGCCGGAGATTGTTTCCCAGTTGAGCTCCTCTTTCTTTGAAAGGTACTCGTCAACAACTCCAAGCTGCAAAGTCTTTATTCTCTCGCGGATGACAGTCTCGTCGTCGCGGCGCAAATTTAAAAGCAAAAAGCAAACCAAGAAAATCGAAACAAAGACGCAAATTAAAATCAAAATGCGGGCCGACGGCGGCAGCGCGAAAATCTCATCGTTGTAAACGCCGCAAACAAAAACTCCGGACTTGGCCTTTTGGCTTACGGCAACCCAGAAGTTTTTGCTCTGTCCGCCCAAAGAAAGGAGGCGCTCAGCCGCTCCCGAATTCTTTTTCCAAGCGTCAAACAAGGCGGCGGCAAAGTCTTCCTGGCCCACAGAGGGCAAGCCAAAAGCGTAGCCGCAAAGGCAATCCGCTCCGACAAGTCCGTTTGACAAAAAGCTGACTGTCTCGCCGATTGAAATCAAGTTTTTCTTAAGAAGAACGTTGGCAAAGTCCAATGCGTTGACGTAGAAAATCGCGCTTCCTCTAAAAACTGAATACCTGTCGTAAAGGGGGAACGAAATTACAATCCTGTTTTCTTGGTCAAAGTAAATCTTTTTTCCCGCATTCAAGTCGCCGCCGGTGTCGGAGCAAGAAACGATTTGCGCGGCGATTTCTTCTTTTCCTGACAAAGAAAGGCATTCCAAATAATTTTTGTAAGCCGTCAAATTGTTTTTTTCGTCGCGGCGCAAAATGTCCGAATGGAACGTGGAATAATGGATTGAGTTTTGGTTTTTGTCCAAAACGCGCAAGCCCAAAAAGCCTTGGGTTCCAGACCTAAGCTCTCCCAAAGCCTCGCCGCGCGAAAGCACGTCCTGGTCGGAAGGCTTGGCTTCGACAAAAGTTTGGACAGAAGAATTTTTTAGAAAGGCGTTTTGTCCGAGGGCGAATCGCTCGTTGAGGGTCTTTAAATAATCGTCGTAGGCGGCAGAGATGTCTTGGAGCTTTTTGTCAATCTGAGATATTTTGGCGGGTTCGTAAAAGCGCGCGTCTATCGCGGAAAACAATCCCGCAAAGGCCGCCACCGCAAAGGCGCCAAAGAGCATCACAGAAATTAAAACGCTTAACGCTGTTTTTTGACCGCTAGTCATACTTTATTATTACTTATATATTATCGGTTTATTTGGGCAAAAAATCAAGCGCAACTATAAAAAATCTTACTTATATATATACAAGATTTATCACTTCCCAAAAAGGCGGCGCGGCGCTAAAATAGGGCAAAAATGAAGAAAATCTACGACCTTCAAGCCGAACAAAACAAAAAGACGCGCGCCTTCTTGGTGGGCCTGCCCCTCCTTCAAAACCCCGGCGGCCTTGCCGAGCTGGACGGCCTTGTCTGGACCTTGGGAATGGAAGTGGCCGGACAGATGATTTTGCAGCGCCTGGACGTTCAACCCGCCTACGGAATGGGAAGCGGAAAGGCCAAAGAAATTTGCGATGCGGCCCAAATGGCCGAGGCCGACTGCATAATAATGGACTGGGAACTGGACCCGACCAAGCAGCGAAACTGGGAAAAGCTTGCCAAAATTCCTGTTTTTGACAGGCAGGAAGTGATTATAAGGATTTTTGCAAGCCGCGCCTCTACAAAGGAGGCCGTCCTTCAAGTCGAGCTGGCCCGCTTGGAGTATTCTTTGCCCCGCCTGGCCCACATGTACGGCGATTTGGCGCGGCAAAGGGGCGGAAACTACGGTTCCAAGGGAGCGGGAGAAAAGCAGTTGGAGCTTGACCGCCGCCAAACCCGCCTTAAAATCCAGCAGCTAAAAGAAGAACTTAAAAAAGTACGCCAAAACCGCGCCACGCAAAGAAAAAGGCGGCAAAAGATACCGCTCCCAACAATCGCCCTTTGCGGCTACACCAACGCGGGAAAGTCTTCGTTGATGAACGCGCTTACGGGGAGCGACACGCTGGTTGAGAACAAGCTTTTTGCCACTTTGGACCCGCTCACCCGCAGGATAAAAATCGCCGGATGCGAAATCCTTTTGACCGACACCGTAGGCTTCATCTCAAACCTGCCCCACCAGCTCATTGACGCCTTTAAGTCAACATTGGAAGAAGCCGCCATAAGCGACGCGCTTTTGATAGTGATTGACGCCTCGGACCCCGACTCGCTGGCGCAGGCAAAGACTGTCAAGGACGTTTTGGAAGAGATCGGCGCGGGCAAAAAGAAAACGATTGTCGCCCTCAACAAGATTGACGCCTTGGAAGCCTTTGAGGACAAGGCGCAAGCGGCGCTTTTATTGTCGTCGCTAAAGGCCCAATTTGACGGAGCCATAGAAATCAGCGCCAAAACAGGCCTTGGGCTTGGCTTGCTAAAGGAGCGGATTTCTGCTATCATCAAGGAATGAGCCTAAAAATAAAAGTTGACTGGAACAAGCTTCTTCCCCTTTTGGCGGCCGGGGTCGCCGCGCTGATTGTTTTGGGAACAATAATCGCTCTCATAGCGGGAAAAAGGCCCGGAATCGCCTACCGAAAAAGCGATCCCCGCGGCGCGGAGCAAATAAAGGGCGCCGGCCAAGAGCAAATGCAATTCAAGGAGTTTGGAACGCTGCGTACAAGGCTTCTTGCCAACGAAGGCTCAAAGGAAGCCGGCTCGGTGCTGCTTGTGACGCCCTGGCTCTCCTACCAAAACGACGACTCCGCCTTTTACGAGGAGCTTGTCTCAAAAAAGAATTTGTTCGCCTCATACATGCTCGAATTTTTTTCGACAAAAAGCAAGAACCAGCTTCTTTCGACAGGCGAAAAAGAAGTCAAGAGGCTCTTGCTTGAGCGGATGAACAGCCAGCTTTCGCTTGGAAAGTTGGACGCCATTTACTTTGACGACTATATTTTCTTGGACTAATAGGCGCAACAAAAAGGCGCTAGAAGTGTCTTAATTTGCAAGAGGAGACTATATTATGAATTCCGAAATAACTTCACAATCGGCCCAAGTTGTAATCGCCGTAGTTCCAATCGTAGGAATCGCGATTGGCGGAGTGATTTTGTTCTTTTACCTTTTGTGGACCCACCACGAAACAAAGCTGAGGATTCGCACAGGCTCCTACAAGGTGCCTGAGTTTGACCTTAAGACATTCTCGCTTTTGGCGGGCCTTTTGCTTACAGGAATCGGAATCATTCTAAGCCTGCTTTTTGCCATGATTGACGGCTTTTCTTACGCCTTGCTCGGCGGCTTGATTCCCCTTGCCTGCGGCGTTTGCCTCTTGATTTTTTACAAAATCAATCCTGACTTTCACGACAAAAAATGAACAAACAGCGTACCTCGGACAAAGAGCGCGAGGCGGCATACAAAAGAGACTCCAAACTTGTTCGCGAAGTTTTGTCGGGCAACACGTCGGCTTTTGCCGAATTGATGTCGCTCTACAAAAAACGCGTTGAAGCGCTTGGAATGAGTTTCTTTAAGAATCCGGCCGACACCGAAGACTTTGCCCAGGACGTTTTTCTAAAAGCCTACACAAAGCTGGATTCCTTTAGAGGCGAATCGCTTTTTTCGACCTGGCTGACGCGCATGGCCTACAACACGGCCATCAACGCCGTCAACCGCAGGGCCGAATACGTTTCAATCGCGGACGAAAGCTTGCTTCCCGACAACGGACTGACTCCAGAAGAAAAAGAGCTGCGGCTTTTGACGATGGAAACGGTGCGCGAATCGCTCAAAGAATTGCCGGACAAGTACAAGATCGTCCTTGACTTGTATTTTTTTTACGACAACTCCTATTCCGAAATCAGCGAAATCACTTCGCTGGCTGAAAACACAGTAAAATCGCATATATTCAGGGCAAAAAAATTGCTTAGAGACAAGATATTGGCAAAAGGATTGGTGGAACATGAAGAACTGTAACGACGTGATGGAAGAATACTTGGGACTGGACAAGGGCCAGCGCATTCCGCTTGGAATCACCTTGCATTTGCTGGCTTGCAAAAATTGCAGGACTCAAGTCCGCCTTTTGCGCCAGGCCGAAAAGTCAACAGCGCCGGACTCTTGCAGGCAAACCGCGCTTGACGACGCGGCCATACTGGCTGTGATGAACAAGATAACTACAAAAAGCGACTCGCAAAAAAATCCCATCTCGCTTTCCAAGTGGATCGCAGGCGGAATTCTTATGATTCTCTTGTTCATCGCCTATAGCGTTTTTGCCAAGCCGGGAACAAACCATTTGATGACGGTTTACACTTACATCGAATTGGCCGCGTTGATAACGGCATACTGCGCCCTTTTTATCCGCAGCAACATGGATTTTTTTGTAAAGAAAATAAATTCTAAAATCAGCCCAACAAACTAAAGGGGTTGACCATCTTTCCGCGCTTAAAGACCGTAAAGTGCAAGTGGGGGCCTGTGGAGGCGCCTGTAGTTCCTACGCGGCCGATGACTGTGTTTGTGTCGACCCATTGGCCTTTGACGCAGCCTATCGCCGACATATGGCCGTAAAGGGTCTTGTAGCCGTTCAAGTGATTTATGATTACGTAGTTTCCGTAAGTGTTGTTGTAGCCGGTCTCGGCCACGCGGCCTCCCATGGCGGCGTAGATTCTTGTTCCTTGCGGGCAAGCCATGTCAAGGCCGCCGTGCCAAGAGCGCCTGCCGGTAAAGGGACTGGGTCTCCAGCCAAAGTAAGAGGTCAAGCGGTACCAAGTGTGGAGGGGCTTTCTAAAGAGGTCTCCGTTGATTTCGCTGAGGGTTATGCTGTCCATCTCGGCGCCGGGCACAAAGATTGACGAGCCGGCCTTGAGCTCCGAATTGACGTCAAGCTTGTTTACAAAGGCGCATTTGACCGCGTCGACTTCGTATTTTTGAGAGATTGTGGCCGGCGTCTCTCCGTCCTTTTTTACGGTGTACAAAATGCCTTCTTCGGAAGGAATTTTTATGTATTGGCCCGGCTGAATCAAGCGGCTGGCGCGAATGTTGTTGACGCTTATCAAAGTGTCCTGGCTGATGTCGTATTTTTCGGCGATAAGGCCAATCATGTCGCCCGGGCGGATTCTGTATGTCCAATAAGTGAGGGGCTTTAGCTCCTCGTCGCCTTTTTCGGCGGCTTCGGCCTGGGCCAAAAGCTCGGCGTTCTGTTCGTCTTCAATTTTGGAATATTCTTCGCTGTACTGGGGCATTACCGGAGATTCAAAGCCGCCCCGGCCTTCTTTGGGAAAATTTCTAACCAAAAAAACGGAAGTGCCGGCGATAAAGGCGCCGACGCAAAAAGTGAGTCCTAGTTGCACAATGTTCTTCCTAAAGAAAGCGGAGATTTTTCCCATCATTTAATCATACCCCATTTTATTTTTTTGTTCAAGTTTATTTTTTGTTCAAGCCTATCAAATAAGTCTCAAAACTCTCTTTTCGGCACGCTTCGGGCTTAAACCCCTTGGCGCTTTCGAATGTTTCCCGCATTTTTTTTAACAGTTCGCCCTGCGCTCCGCTCTGAAAAATCTTGACGGCAAATTTTCCGCCCTGCTTGAGCATGGTTTGGGCGTACCAAATGGCCATTTCGACCAAGCCTTCGGAACGGGCAGTGTCCACGGAACGGTTTCCTGTCGTAAGGGGGGCCGCGTCGCAAACGACCAAATCATAAGGGCCCTCGGCCTTGATTTGGTCGCGAATTTCCTTTGCGTTCAAGTCGCCCTGAAAAAACACAAGATTGTCACCGTGAACCGAATTTGAAAGAGGGTTCAAGTCGCAGGAGACGACTTTGCCCGACCCTTCCATCCTTCTTAAAAGATATGTGGTCCAGCTTCCAGGCGCGCTTCCCAAATCCAAAACAGTGGCGTTCTTTTTGATAAAGCCGAACTTTTGGTCGATTTCTTCCAGCTTGTAAACTGAGCGGGCCGGATAGCCTTCGGAAAAGGCTTTCTTTGACCAATAATCGGGCTTTTCGTAACTGTTTTGGCTCATACGATAATTTTCGGCAGAGTCCGACTTAAAGTTTAGAATTGGGGCAAGCGCAAAGGGCCCGCGCGGTCTGTTCAAGAACCAAGCTTTGTTGTATAATGGCCTTATGAACCAGAGCGTCGAACAAATTAAGGACAAGATAGAAAAAATATTGCAGGCGGAATTGCCGCAAAAGCCTTCAAGCGAATGGCTTTTGGAAACTTTTGGAACGGACCAGGCGCTTTCGCAAAAGGGCTTGGACGGTCTGATGATTCCGACGCGGCAATTGGTCGATCAAGGCGGAAAGCGCTGGCGGCCCGTCTTTATGGTCTTGTGCGCCATGATGGCCACGGACGACCAAAAGAAAATCGAGGACGCCTACAAGCTTTGCCCCTTGTTGGAATTTGTCCACACCGCAAGCTTGATTCACGACGACATAGAGGACCGGGCGGACGAGCGGCGCGGAAAGCCTTGCGCCTACATAACTTACGGCCTAGACACCGCCCTCAACGCCGGCGCCTGGCTTTACTTTAAGGCCGCAAACTGCATGCAAAAGCTTGACTTGGAGGACGCGCAAAAAGTCGCCTGCCACGAGCTTTATCAAATGGAACTAAGGCGCCTGCACCTAGGCCAAGCCATGGACATCGCATGGCACAGGGAGCCGGGCTTTTTCCCAACCGTGCAAGAATACCAGCAAATGGTTCAGCTAAAGACCGGAACTCTTTCTTGCATGGCGGCGCGCCTGGGATTTTTGGCGGCCCAAAAAGACAAGGCCTTGATACAAAGAGCGGGCCTCGTCGCCGCAGGAATCGGAATGGGCTTTCAAGTCCTTGACGACGTCCAAAACCTGACAAGCGGAAATCCAGGAAAAAAGCGTGGCGACGACATCATCGAAGGAAAAAAATCCCTTCCTGTTTTGCTGCACGTTCAGGAGCGGCCCCAAGACAAAGAAAAAATCGCAAGCCTCTTTGAGCGCGCCGCCAAAGAAGGAATCCAAAGCCCCGCAATAGAAGAAACTATCGTGCTTTTGGAAAGCTCCGGCTCAATCAAAAAAGCCTTTGACTTTGGAAACCAAGCCGCAAGCCAAAAGGCGCTTGAATTAACTTCGCTTTTGGAAGATAATGGCTCTGGCGCAAAGCAAGCGATACTGGACTTATTCGCAAAAATTCAGCGCTGACAAATTGGGAGGACTATGCTAGAATCGGCGGATTTTTTAAACAACCAAGCGATTGAACTCACTTCAAAGGGAAGCTTCGCCGAAGCCATCGCCTGCTACAAAAGGGCGATTACAATCGAGCGCGAAAACTATTTGCTATGGTTCAACTTGGGAATCACCTACCAAAAGCAAGGCGACTTGCGCGGAGCAAAGCGCGCCCTCCTTACCGCTTACGAGATGAATCCCTACGACCAAGAGGCAATCGAGCAGCTTGCGATTGTTTGCATAGACAGAAAAGAATTTATGGAGGCGGTCCAATACTGCCAATCGGGCCTTGACCTAAACCCTGTAAATTCCCGCTTGTGGAACACCTTGGGCGTAATCTTCTTCAACCAAGAGGAATACGAGGGCGCGGCCGAAGCCTTTGAGCGCGCCGTCTCAATAAATCCCTACTACTACGACGCGCTCTACAATTTGCGCGACACCTACGACGAGCTTGGAAACAAGGCCGGAAAGGCTGTTTGCCAAGAAAAACTTTTAAAGCTAAAGGAACCCAAAGAGGATTTATGACGCAAAGCGCCGAAGTTATTTCTGTCTCTGACGACAAAAAAGAAGCCCAAGTATGCCCAATCGTGACAGACGCCTGCCTTTCTTGCAAGGAAGGCTGCGCCAGGCGCGGAAGCCCCTTTGCAGCCTCAAACCCGCAAGGCTTTGACCTAAAGGCCGGCGACCTTGTAAGGATAACGGCCTCGCAAACCGCCGAAAGCTTGCAGGCGATTTTTTCTTTGCTGCTTCCCGCCGCTTGCGCGGTCGCGGCCTTTTTTGCCGCAAGCCCAATAAGCCGCGCGCTTTTTCAAAGAGAAAGTTCGGAGGGCTTTAAAGCCCTCTGCGTGTTGATAGGGATTCTTGTTCCCGGGGCGGCGGTCATGGCGCTAAGCCGATTTAGGATCAGGCCCCGGAAACCATTGATAGACAAAGTCTACTGATTATTTTAGGTGCTCGCGGGCCAAGGCGCTGATTTCGTCGGCCATCTTCATGAGCGAAACTTGCTTTTGCACTCCGCCCATTTCCCAGCCTACGCGCGGCATTCCGTAAACGATGCTTGACTCTTCGTCTTGTCCCAAAGTCCAAGAGCCCTGCTTTCTAAGCTCGGCAAGCTCGGCGGCGCCGTCGCGGCCCATTCCGGTCATGATTACGCCAAGAGCGTGGTTCTTGTAAACCTTGGCCACAGACTCGAACATGACGTCGGCGCTGGGCCTGTGTCCGTTCCTCTGCGGATCGTGTGTCAAATGAATAAAGCGCTCGCCTGCGGTCTCGGTGACAGTGATGTGGTTGTCGCCGGGCGCGATGTAAACTGTAGAAGCCATAATCTTTTCGCCCTCTTCCGCCTCTTTTACGGACAAAGGACAAATCTTGTCCAAGCTTTCGGCAAAGGCTTTTGTAAAGCCCTTGGGCATGTGCTGGACTACAAGCACCGGCTGCTTTAGGCGCGGGTCGATCATCTTGAAAACATCGCGCAAAGCGTTGGGGCCGCCGGTCGAAATGCCAATCGCGATGACCTCGATGTTGCCGCCTTCGCGTATCGGAGTGACGACGACGGGCTCCTTTTTCTCGACAGTGTTGAAGCTGAGAATCTGCGACGCGTCAAGCTTGGGCTTTTGAACGGGCGTGTCGTCGTCGGCTTTTTTGCTGGCAACGAACGACTCGGCCTTGAGAAGCTTTCTTTGCTTTTGGAAGAATTCTGGAATGTAAGGAATCTTTCCCTGGCGGCGAGCGTACTGGGAGCCGTAAGAGGCCAGCATGTCTATAAGCTGGTCGGCGACTTCGGAAATGTCGGCAGAGACAGAGCCGGCTGGCTTTGTGATAAAGTCGGCGGCGCCTAATTCCAAGGCTTCCATCGTGATGGCGGCGCCCTTTGTGGCTACGCTCGAAAGAACAACTACAGGAGTCTTGATGCGACGCTCTTTTCTGGCCCTGAGGAATTCGATGCCGTTCATAATCGGCATCTCGATGTCAAGAACGATTATGTCAGGATTGACTTCTGGAATTTTTTCCAAAGCCTGCTGGCCGTTGGCGGTCTTGGCTACGACCGTCATTCCTTCCGTTCCGTCAATAATGCGGCTGATAAGATTTCGCATCAACGCGGAATCGTCGCAAATCAATACCGAAATGTCATCCATTGCAATCCACCCTTGCTATTTAAGTTGCTTTTGGTAGAAACACGCCCAATCCGTCTTGAGGAATTCAAAGTTGGTTTTCATTCCGAACAGAGACTCGGAGTGGCCAATGAACAAGTAAGAGTGGGGAGCGAGCGCGTCCCAGAAATGATTGATTACGCGAAGCTGCGCGGGCTCGTCAAAGTAAATCAATACGTTGCGGCAAAAGACGATGTCCAAGTTGCGCATTCCGCTGTCGTTCTTTAGGTTGTGGTAGTCAAAGCGAATCGTGTCCATAATCTCCTTGTTGGCTTGGTAGCCGTCAGGAGTCTTGGTAAAGAAACGCTGCAAGTATTTGTCAGGGATTCCGCTGATTCTTGAATTAGGATAGAAGCCCTGCTTTCCGACCATAAGCGACTTGAGCGAAAGGTCCGAGGCCGTGAGTTGGAACGTGTATGGGAAAGGAAGGATGTCCTTTAAAATCATGGCTATTGTGTAGGGCTCCTCTCCGGTGGAACAACCCGCGCTCCAAACCTTGATGACCTTGTTGGCCGAATTCTTTTTTTCCTCAAGAAGATGGGGAATTACGTAGTTGACCAAGGCGTCAAAGTGAGGCTGGTTTCTGAAAAACCTTGTAAGGTTTGTGGTGACCGCGTCCAACATGATTTTCATTTCTTCGCGGTTAGAGATAATTAGTTTGTAATAGTCGTCAACGGAAGAAAGCTTTTGCTCTCTGAGGCGCTCCTTTAGTCGGCTGTCCAACACTGACCTGTTGGTGGCGGAAAAAGTGATTCCGCTTTCGTCATAGATAGTCTTTCTAAAGCGCTCAAACTGTTCGTCTGTCAATAAATCAGCCATAATGAACAATTATAACGCATTATTAAAAAATTGTAAATGAAAATTTGAAATAATTTTTCACCTTCTTTTTCCGCCAAAAACAGCCAAAAAACGCCCAAAACGGCCTTTTTTGGGGCCCCGCCTTCAGTCCAAAACCCCTGTCAATTTCCTTAGGTCAACCGCCTCCGCCATGTGCTCCAGGGAGATTTTTTCGCTCCCCTCCATGTCGGCTATGGTCCTGGCAATTTTTTTGCAAGAAGCCGTCGCCCTGGGCGAAAAATCGTAGCGGGAGGCCGCGGCCGTCAAAAGCCTTTGAACGTCGTTTTCAAGCCAGCAGTATCTGGATATTTCCTCAGGCGCAAGGCGGGAATTCCTATAGATTCCCCTGTCCCTTTGGGCTTTGACAGCCCTGGCGATCGGCCGCCTCAACTCTTGGGTGGACCAAGAGGCCGCGGCCTCGACCTCGTCTTGGTCGGGAACGTCAACCTTGACCCTAAGGTCGATTCTGTCCAAAAGAGGGGCCGAGAACTTTTTCCAATAAAGCTCTATGGAACGGGACGAGCAAAGGCAAATCTTTTTGTCGGAGCCGTAATTTCCGCAGGGACAAGGATTTGCGGCCATCAAAAGCTGGAAGTTGGCCGGATAAATGGCGGTCCGCCCCGCCCTGTTCAAGGCGATTTTTTGGCTTTCCAAGGGGACCCGGAGCATTTGAAGGACGCTGCCCCTAAATTCGGCCGCCTCGTCCAAAAACAACACTCCGTTGTGGGCAAGCGAAATCTCGCCCGGCCTGCAATTGTTCCCGCCTCCGCACATGCCCTCAACGCTTGCGCTCATGTGGGGCTGCCTAAAGGGAGCGATCCGGACAAGGCCTTGGCCCGGCGACATCAAGCCCGCGATTGAATGAATGCGGGTCACGCTTTGGGCCTCCTCCGCCGTAAGCAAGGGAAGCAAGGAAGAAAAGCGCTGCAAAACAAGGCTCTTTCCGCAACCGGGAGGGCCAAAAGCCAGCAAATTGTGGCCGCCGGCCGCGGCTATGGCGCACGCCCTGACCAAGTCTTTTTGGCCCTTCAGCTCCTCAAAGCCGCAGCCTTCATAAACCGGAGGAAAAGTGACGCCTTCGATTGTCACGCTCCCCTTGGGAACGGAATCAAAGGCTGCGGACTCGGCCGCCTCTTCAAAGTGCCGCTCGGAAAACAAAGCCTCAAAAGCCTCGCGCAAATTCGCCGCTCCAAAGACCTTCATTCCCAAGACTTCCCTGGCTTCGTTGGCGTTGGATTTTGGAACGACGCAATGCGTCACTCCCGCGGCCCTGGCGCTGGCGGCAGCCGCGTGGACCGCCCTTACAGGCCTAAGCGCGCCGGACAGCTCCAGCTCGCCCAAGACCATGACGCTGTCAAGCGCCAAATCCTCCGTCTCAAAGCCTTCTTGCCCCGACTGGCAAAGGACGCCCAAAGCCACCGCAAGGTCAAAGCCAGCGCCTTCTTTTTTTAGGTCGGCCGGCGAAAGGCTTATCAAGACCCTCTCCTGCGGAAAGTCAAAGCCGGAATTCCTTATGGCGCTTTTCATCCGCTCGCGGCTTTCCTTTACCGCTCCGTCGGCAAGGCCAACCATATCGATCGCGGGAATGCCCCGTTTGATGTCGACCTCAACCGATACCAAGGAACCTTCGTATCCGAAGGGACTGAAAGAATAGATTTTCATAAAAATTTCACCTCGACTATAAGGTAGAAATTTTTTTAAAGAGTTTTGAATATTTTTGGAAAAAAAACGAAAATTTTGCGATTTTTTGCAAAAATTCGTCTAAAGGCGGGGCAAAAGCTCCTCAAAATAATAGCGGTCGTCGATTTTATAGCCGCCGGCGGTTTTGCCAAGCTTGCGGTCGCCGCGGACATTGGGGCCGTGATAGTCGCTTCCGGCCGTGACAAAAAAGCCCATTTCGCGGGCCATTTTTTCAAGGCGGCGGCAGTCGTTTTCTTTGGCGCCCGGATGCCAGGCCTCAAGGCCTAAAACGCCCTTTTGCCTTATTCCTTCCAAAACGCCCTGAATTTTCCCCCAGCCCACGTACAGCGAAAGCGGATGGGCCAAAACAGGAAGGCCGCCCGAGTCCAAGACAGCCTTGACCGCCTCCTCCAAATCGGCCCCCTCAAAGTCAACAAAAAACGGCGTTCCTTTTGAAAGATACTTGTCAAAGGCCTTTTGCCGGTTCTTGACAAGGCCTTTTTGAACCATGTAGGCGGCTATATGGGGGCGGCCCAAGGACTCCTCGGCGTGAAAGGCGGTTTGAGAGCGGGCAAATTCGTCGTAATTGACTTGCAGGCCGTCGTTTTCCAGGGCGGCAAGGATTTTTTTGTTGCGCTCGATGCGGTTGTTCTTGAGCTTTTTAAGCAAGGCCTTCATCGAGGCCGAGACTTCCTTAAATCCCAGCCCCAAAAGGTGGAATTCGCCCGTGGGCCATTGTATGTTCAACTCAATCCCAGGAACAAAAACAAGGCCGGCCTCTTTGGCCGCCTTTTGAGCCTCCTCCAAGCCGTCAAGCGTGTCGTGGTCGGTCAAGGCCAGGACCGAAAGGCCGCTTTCCTTGGCGCATAAAACCAATTGGGAAGGGCTTTTTTCACCGTCGGAGGCTGTGGAATGGGTGTGCAAGTCGACCATGTTTTTACTATAGCGCAAGAAGCGGCTTGGCCGCAAGAGCGGCGGCGCGCAATTATTTTAGAGATTTTTGTAAAAAATTGTAGATTTTTTTTTGAAAATGCGCTATAATCTTATAAATTAAACCTTGATTATAACAAAATAGGACGAGGAAAAAATGCCCAAGGCAGTCCAATACAATAAAGGCTCCATCATTTACTTTGAAAATGACAAGGACGAAAGAATATTCATTCTCCAAAAAGGCGTGGTCATTCTGACATCGACCGACCCCGACACAGGAACTACAGAAACCCAGCAGCTGTCCAACGGAGAATTTTTTGGCGTAAAGTCCGCGCTAGGCCACTTTCCTCGCGAAGAAACCGCGACAGTTTTGCAAGACGCGGTAGCCGTCTCAATGACGGTTCCTGAATTCGAAACCATTTTCAGCAACAACAAGCAAGTTGTATACAAGATGCTCCGCGTATTCTCCGGCCAGCTGCGCCAGGTTCACAAAAAGACGCAGGCGCTCTTGCAAAACGACAACAACGCCAACCAGCAAAACGGAATGCTTTCGGTCGCAAAGAGTTTTTATGACGACCAAAACTACCGCGCCTGCTGCGACGTGTGCATCAAATACTTGACCCACTTTCCCACCGCCTTTGACAAGGACCAGGTGGCAAAGCTCTACGCGGACTCTAAGCTCCGCTTTGAAAAGCTTTCAAAAAAGCAGGACACGGCGGCGGCCGCGACAGCCAATTATTCAGGCGCGCTTAAGCAGTTCATGCTTCCGGCCTTTGAGCGCTTCCAAAAAAAGTACGAGCCGGAGCAAGTGATCATTTGCGAATTTGAGCCTGGCGACTCCTTCTACTTGATTCAAAGCGGAGAGGTCCAGCTTGTAAAATGCATTAACGGCGCAAAGAAAAACCTTGACATCCTTAAGCCCGGCGAATTCTTTGGCGAGATGGCGATTTTGGACAACTCGCCCAGAAGCGCCACGTGCATGGCAATCGGTCCAGTCGAGTGCTTGGAATTCAACAAGGCCAACTTTGAAGTCTTGGTCACAGGCAACCCGCAAATCGCGATTTTGCTTCTAAAGATTTTCTGCAAGCGCATTTACGACCAAAAGCGCCGCCTAAAGATTTTGACAATTAAGGACAACACTGCCCGCATCGCCGACACCTTCTGCATGTTCGACGAAATGAACCCGACAGCCAAGCCCAACGAAAAGAGCCGCCGCTTCAACGTCACCCAGCAGGACGTGGCCAGCTGGTCTGGACTCCCCTTGCAAGTTGTTCAAGAAGAAATCCACAAGTTCTCGTCAAGCGGAAAGCTTCAGACTTTTGACACATACATGATTGTAAACAACATCAACGACATGAGGCGCACCGTAGAATTCAAGAGTGTCCAGCGCAAGTAGCAACTTGTCAAGGCGCGCTACGCTCAAGACGCGCTTAGAAGGAATCGCCGGTCGGGTGTTCCTGCTTCCACGCCTTGCACTTTTCAAGCAAGACTTCCTTTACTTTGTCAGTGACTGTAATGTAAATTCGTTCGCGAACTTTTTCGGCGATGGACTCGTCAAGGCCTTGCTGGCCGTTGGACTTTAGCATCACAAATACTTGCAATATTTTTCCGCCTTCCAACTCGCGCTGAATCATAAGGCTTGCGGGAACCTTAAAGCGAAAGCCCTTGAAGGTGACGGTAACCTCGTCAATCTTTGTGTAAAGCGGAATGTCGGGGAATGTGTAGTTGGGGTCTGGAATGAATGAAAAATGGCTGACAGAAATGTCGGACACGCGGCCCTTTACCACGACGCCCTGAAAAATAAAGTTGGCCGAGCTGGAAGAGTCGCAAATGGCGCGCACGTTCTTTCGGCGGCCGCAGGCTTGATTTGCGTACATTACTTTGTCGATTATGGCAAAGTTTTTTTCCTTGTTGAACTCAAGCTCAATGCAACCGCATTGAAGGCCCAAGTCGAACAAGTAATATTTTTCCAAGACGGTCTTTTGCTCGGCGCTTCTTCCCTTTGCGTAAAGAACTCCGATAAGAACCTTGCCTTCAAATTCCGTCTGAATGTATTTTATGAATTTGGCCCAGTCGACGCCAACGTCGGCGTCAATAAAAAAGAAAAGTATCGAATCCGGGCAAGTCTCGACGATAATCCTAACTTGCTCGTAAATCGGATAAAAGCGAAAGTCTCTTATTATGTAGGCCTCGTAGCCTCTTGCCAAAAATTCTCCCAAATAAGATTCTGGCAAAAAGGTAACGTCGGGCGCGATGAAAAAAGTCTTTCGTCCTTCTATCTCTGTCTTGGCGTCCACCAGGGCCTCCGCTTACATGCCATAGGTTGCGATAAAGACGCCCGCCGCGATGGCTGTTCCGATAACGCCCGAGACGTTGGGTCCCATGGCGTGCATCAAGATAAAGTTGGACGGGTCGTATTCCAAGCCAACCTTGTTTGAAACGCGCGCGGCCATCGGAACGGCGGAAACGCCTGCCGAACCGATGAGCGGGTTGATTTTCTTTTTGAGGAACAAGTTCATGATTTTGGCCATGACAAGTCCGCCGGCTGTGGCCACGCAGAAGGCGACCAAGCCCAAAATGATGATTCCGATTGACTTTGAGTTGATGATTTTTTCGGGAGTCATTTGGCTTCCTACTCCAAGCGAAAGCAAAATCGAAACGATGTTCATCAATTCGTTTTCCATTGTCTTGCTAAGTCTCTCGACAACTCCGCACTGCTTGACAAAGTTGCCAAAGGCCAACATTCCGATAAGGGGAGCGGCCGGCGGCAAAAGCAAGATTGTGATAATCAAAAGCATCATCGGGAACAAAACTTTTTCTGTCTTGCTGACGGGTCGCTGCTGCTCCATCTTTATCTTGCGCTCTTTTTCGGTTGTCAAAGCCTTCATGATTGGAGGCTGAATCATAGGAACAAGAGCCATGTAAGAATAGGCCGCGACGGCGATTACAGCCATCATGTGGGGCGCCAGTTTTCCTGAAACGTAAATGCTGGTCGGGCCGTCGGCGCCGCCGATAATGGCGATGGCAGACGCTTCCATCATGTTGTAGTCAACGTTGATTCCAGGAATCATGTTCATAAGGGCTACGCCGAACAAGGTGAAGAAAACGCCAAACTGCGCCGCGCCTCCAAGAAGAGCCATCTTTGGGTTTGCGATAAGCGGTCCAAAGTCGGTCATCGCGCCGATTCCCATAAAAATCAGCATCGGGAAAAATTCGTTTCCTACGCCGGCGCTGTAAATTATGTGGAGCATTCCGTGCGGCGCCTCTCCCATTCCCGCTCCAGGAATGTTGACCAAGATAGTTCCAAATCCGATCGGTATGAGCAAAAGCGGCTCAAAGCCTTTTCCGACCGCCAAATACACGATGAGGAATCCGATCGCGATCATAAAGAGCTTTTGCCAGCCGGGAACAATCACGTCGGCAAAAGGATCGGCGGCCTCGGCCTTAAGCTCGGCGGCCTTCTCCGCTTTTTCGGCGGCGACTTCCGCGGCTGTGGGCGTGTGGATGATTTTGTAAATGCCAGTGTTCTTCCAAATGTTCATCAAAAAGGCGTTGACCGAAATGTTGGGAACGTTTTCGGAACCTTTTATGATGCGCTTGAGGCCAGTTCCTGTCTGGTATGAGGATGTCGCCGCTCCTTCGCTTTGGGCCTTGACGACAGGCTTGACAAAGAAGGAGACGGCCATCGCCACAAACATTATGGCGAAGGTGGCCTTTATAATTTGAGCTTTGTTGCGAGTCATTTCCATTTTGCTACCCTACTTTATCTCGGCGATGGCCTGGCCTGCGGAAATCTGGCTTCCTGTGGCCGCAAGGAAATGGACGCTTCCGGCGTTGCCAGCCTTGATTTCCAATTCCATCTTCATAGACTCGACGATGATAATCGTCGTGTCGGCTTTTACGGCGCTGCCTTCGGCGACGGCGTACTTAAGCAAAGTTCCCGCTACAGGAGCGTTGACCGGCTTTCCCGTAACGGCTCCGCCGTTACTTACCGGAATTGCTGGCGCAATTCCGGCGGCATTTTGTGTAGGCGCGGGAGCTGGAGCAGGAGCCGCGACGGCGACACCGCCCAAGGTTGCCAAAACTTGGCCGGCCTGGATTTGAGTTCCGGGCTGGACGACAAAGTTGATGGTTCCGCTTTCGGGAGCCTTTACTTCAAGCTCCATCTTCATTGATTCAATCATGATGACCGTGTCGCCCTTCTTGACAGAAGAGCCTGCGGCGGCCACGTGGCGGAGCAATGTTCCCGCTACGGGAGCCTTTACTTCAACGCCTCCTGTAACGACAGGGGCGGCGGCGGCCGGAGCGGCGGCAGGAGTGGATCCCGCGGCGCCGAATGTCACGTTGTAAGGAGTTCCGTTGACTGTGACAGAAGAGCCGTTGGCTGAAACGTTGTAGGGAGTTCCGTTGACAGTCACTGTCCAAGGTCCGTTTGAAGGAGCGGCAGCCGCGGCGGGAGCTTCCTTCTTTCCAAAAGCGGTCTCCGCGTCGACCGGGCCCTTAGAGCGCTCTTTGAAGAACTTGGGAGCGACGTTGGGGAACATCGCGTATGTGAGCGCGTCTTCGACGGAACCGTTTCCGCCGTTCTTCTTGGACTCTTCCATCATTTTGTCCCACTCCGGCGGAATCTCGTCGGCGGGGCGGCAAGTCATAACTTTGTCCATGCCGTTCTGCTCAAGCGCCTTTTGAACCAACTCGGGGTTGGCGTCCGTGGGAAGCTTTCCAAAGCGGCCTGTGATGAGGTTGCGGAAGTCTTGTGTCATCGTCTTGTAGCGGCCCATCAAAACGTTCATGACGGCCTGCGTTCCTACGATTTGAGATGTCGGAGTTACAAGCGGAACGTAGCCGGCGTCCTTGTGAACCTTGGGGAGTTCCTCCAAAACTTGGTCCATCTTGTCGGCGGCGTTCTGCTGCTTGAGCTGGCTTTCCAAGTTTGAGAGCATTCCGCCCGGAACCTGAGAAAGCAAAATGCGGGTGTCCGCTCCGAGGAACGAAGATTCAAGCGAAGCGTAGTGCTTGCGGACTTCGCGGAAGTAGGCTGAGATTTCGAGCAAGGCTTTTGTGTCCAAGCCTGTGTCGAGCTCGGTTCCCTTGAGCATCTCTACGATTGTTTCTGTCGGAGAGTGGCTTGTTCCCATTGACATAGAAGAAATCGCCGTGTCCAAAACGTCGGCGCCGGCTTCCGCTCCCTTGAGCAAAGTGGCCACAGAAAGTCCTGTTGTGGCGTGGGTGTGGATTTCGACAGGAAGGTCAACCTTGGCCTTGATGGCCTTGACCAAGTCGTAGGCGGCGTAAGGCTTTAGAAGACCCGACATGTCCTTGATGCAGATTGAGTCGGCGCCAAAGTCGGCGTATGTCTTTGCAAGCTCGGCGTATTTTTCGATTGTGTGGAAGGGAGTGACGGCGTAAGAAATGGCCATCTGAACGTGCTTTCCGGTTTTTTTGGCGGCCTTTGTGGCGCACTCCATGTTGCGGGGGTCGTTGCAAGCGTCAAAAATGCGGAACACGTCGATTCCGTTTTTGGCGGCAGTCTCGACGAACTTTTCGACAACGTCGTCGGCGTAGTGGCGGTAGCCCAAAAGGTTTTGCGCGCGCAAAAGCATCATGATCTTTGTGTCGGGCATCGCGGCGTGCAGCTTCTTAAGGCGGTCCCAGGGGTCTTCGTTCAAAAAGCGGATGCAGGAATCGTAGGTGGCTCCGCCCCAACCTTCAACGGCCCAGTAGCCGATTTTGTTGAGCTTGTCGCAAATCGGAAGCATGTCCGCTGTCGTCATGCGGGTTGCGTGGAGCGACTGGTGAGCGTCGCGGATAGCAAGTTCTGAAATCTGTATTTTCTTAGCCATATTGTTCTCCTTATATGTCAGCTATTTTATTCTATTTGAGGTCGCCCTTTGCTTTAAGAGCCGCGGCGATGGCGGCGACAACCGCCTTTTGGTCAACGGCGGAAGCGGCGGGCGCTGCGGGAGCGGAGGCTGACGCCTGCTTGGGCGCGTCCTTGTCCAACTTTAGCGCGTGAAGAATCGCGTGCAAGGCGTACATGCACACAATCATGATGATTAAAAAACTAAAGACTACGCCCATGCCTAAAAGCGTAAGAACGCCGCTTTGGCCGAGCATTTGCTCAACGTTCATAATTCCCCCAAAAAAATCGAAAAATTTGTCGGATTGATTTTAATGGAATTTAAAATCTTTTTCAATAGCAAAACGCTCTTGACATTTTTACAGATTTTGTCATAATATAAAACATATCAATTTTCCAGAGGTTTTTATGGAATACAATGTTGAAAAACAACACGCAAAAGGAAAGCTTCACGCGATTGAAAGAATCGCCGCCCTTTGCGACAAAGACTCGTTCAAGGAAATTTATTCCGGAGTCCGCCACAACTGCTCAAGCTTTGGCATGGACAAAAAGGACATTCCATACGACGGAGTCATCACTGGCTTTGGAAAAATCAACGGCCGCAAGGTCGCAGTTTACGCCCAGGACTTTACAGTTCAGGGCGGCTCTTTGGGCCTTATGCACGGAGAGAAAATCGCCGAGATTATCGACCTTGCCATAAAGGCGCGCTGCCCTGTCATCGGAATCAACGATTCAGGCGGAGCGAGAATTCAGGAAGGCGTTGACGCTCTTTGCGGCTACGGCGATTTGTTCTACCAAAACGTGCGGGCCTCTGGAAGCGTTCCGCAGATTTCTATCGTTGCCGGCCCTTGCGCGGGCGGCGCAGTTTATTCGCCCGGATTGACCGACTTTATTTTTGCGGTTGACAAAATCAGCCAGCTTTTCATCACAGGCCCCAAGGTCGTTAAGAGCGTAATGTTCATGGACATCAGCGCCGAGGATTTGGGCGGAGCGGCCATCCACTCGCAAAAATCAGGCGTCGCCCATTTTAGGGCCGCCGACGAAAAGGAATGCTACGAGCAAGTTCGCAAACTGCTTGACTACATTCCCCACTACTACGGAGACGAAATTGTCCAAGCCGCCAAGTTCCACTTTGACGAGCGCAAAAAAGAAAAGGACATCGAAACGATTTTGCCCGAAAATCCGCGCGCCGGCTACGACATTCGCCGCGTGATTGAGGACGTTACCGACGACGAAAGCTTCTTTGAAGTTTCAAAGGAATTCGCGATTAACTGCGTGGTGGGCTTCGCAAAAGTCGAAGGCCGCACTGTGGGAATCGTCGCCAACAATCCAAGCGGAATCGGCGGCGTTCTTGACTGCGACGCAAGCGACAAAATCGCCCGCCATGTCCGCTACTGCGACTCGTTCAACATTCCGCTTTTGACCTTTGTCGACGTGCCAGGCTTTATCCCCGGACCTCAGGAAGAACAAAAGGGAATCATCCGCCACGGCGCCAAGGTCATCTACGCCTACTCCGAGGCCAGCGTTCCTAAAATCACCGTAATCACCCGCAAGGCATACGGCGGAGCCTACATCGCGATGTGCTCAAAGCACTTGGGCGCTGACTTTGTATACGCTTGGCCCAAGGCCGAGATTGCCGTAATGGGAGCGGAAGGCGCGATCGGAATTTTGTACGCCAAGGAATTGGCAGACCCGTCAAAGGCGCAAGAAGTTGCCCAAAAGAGCGAGGAATACAAGAACGAAATCATGACTCCAAAAATCGCGGCCAAGCGCGGCTACGTAAGCGAAGTCATCGAGCCCAAAGAGACCCGCGCGCGCGTGGCCTCAAGCTTGGAGTTCTTGCTTGAAAAGAAGGCTTTTGACACTGTTTGCAAAAAGCACGGAAACACTCCGCTCTAGTCCCGGTCAAGGCGCGCTAGCGCTTGAAGCCTTGACTCGGTCCTTTTGCGGCGCGGACAAAATTGTCGCGCCGCAATGATTTTCAATTGCTTAGAAGTACAAACAAGGAATTTTCCGCGAGGAAGTATTTTTCAAACGCGTCGGTCACGTCTTGGATTGTGGCGGCGCGTATTTTTTTTGTCTTTTCAATAAAGCTCTTGGCGTCGTTTTGGTAAACCAACGCAGAGGCCATTTGGTCAAGCGTCGCGCCCGCGTTGTGGGACGCTCCTATGACGCGCGAAACGTAAATGTTTTTGTAAACGTCAAGAACGCTTTCAAGTTCGTCGTATTTGGGGAACTGCGCCAAGGCGGCGGCCAGGCTTTGCTTGTAGTTTATGTCTTGCTTGACGCCGCCCATAAGGACAAGGGCCGCGCTTTTCTTTGCGTTTAGGACCGCGCTTCCGCTGTAAGAGGCGATTTTTTTTGTCTCGACCAACTCTCGGCGCAAGGCGGAGTCCAAGGCCAAAGAACTTAGCGCGAAAGCTTCGTAGTCTTGGCCGTCGCGGCTTGGAGCGGCCACGCAAAGCGCCGCGTAATAATCGCCGCCCGCAAAGTCAGATTTGACCAAAACTTCTTTGCTTTTTGGAACGCTTAGCGCTTCGACTTGAGGCGCGGACCAAGAAACATTTTGGACGCCGCCAAAAACCTCTTCCAGCTTTTCAAGCAAGGCGGCCGCGCGCTCGTCGAACAATTGCGCCTCGCTTTTCTTTGTTCGCTTTGACTTTGGCGCGTCATTATCCTTGTAAGAAAAATTTCCCGCGACAATAATTTTCATGCGCGAGGCGTTCAATAGTTGCGCCAAGTTTTTTTCTATGTCGTATTCGGAAACGCGGCTTGCCTTTTTATGGTAGGCCCCTTCAAGATAAGGAGTTCCTGAATAAATTTGCTTTTTGACGATTTCCAAAAGTTCGTAGCGGGGACTTTCGCTTTTTTCAAAAGCCTCGGCAGAAGCTGCGGCTTCTTTTTTTAGGTAATCTTGGTGGCTGTATTCGGGAGAAACAAGCGAAGGAGCGAACGCTTCCAAGCTTTGAAAAAAATCTTGGGCGGCGCAGTTGAAGCCGCAATAACTGTAGTCCAAAAGGCAGGCCGAAACAGAATAATGCAAGCCTCGCGACGCAAGCTCCTTTATCTTTGGGTTGGAATCCAAAATCAAGTCAAAGGTCAGCTGGTCAAGTCCCGCCTTGTTTTTTGGGCAGACAGACGCTCCGCCTAAAAAGATTACTCGCAGCTCAAGATTTTTTTCCATAGGAATGTTTTTGAGCGTGACAGGAATTCCGTTTGAAAGTTCCGCTTCCTTAAAGAGCGGAATGTTTTGCTCGTAAAAGAGGCTGTCCTCTTGCTCGCGGCCTTTTTGCGACGCGCAAGAAAAGAACAAAAGCGAAAACAAAATTGCAAAAGCAAAGGCCGACTTTTTCAAACAAAAACTCCCGGGCATCGGCTACAAGTTTATCTCCAACAAAAGCGGAGCGTGGTCAGGCCTGGCGCCTGAATCCATAATCTCGGAGCGGACGGCTTTGTCGGCGATCCGAGCGCTAGTCAAAAAGTAGTCGATGCGCCAGCCGGCGTTGTTGGCCTTTGCGGTCGATATTCTTTGCGACCACCATGAATAGGCGCCCTTGACATCTCCGTGGATTTTTCTGAATGTGTCCACAAAGCCCCGCTCCAAAAGCGCCGTAAAGTCCGCGCGCTCCTCGTCGGTAAAGCCCGCCGAAAAATGGTTTGAGTCGGGGTTGGCCAAGTCAATCTCTTTGTGGGCAACGTTAAAGTCGCCGCAAGCGATGACAGGCTTTTTTTTGTCAAGGGAAGAAAGCCAGTCCGCGAATTTTTTGTCCCACTCTTGGCGCTCTTTTAGGCGCTTTAGGCCGTCGCCGCTATTGGGCGTGTAGACTTGGACAAAATAAAAGCCTTCGGCTTCAAGCGCGACAATGCGGCCCTCGCTGTCCATAGTGTCGGGAGAACCGATTTTGGGGAAATCCGCCTTGACGGCAGTTCCCTTTTTGTAGAAGGAAATCGTTCCCGCGTAGCCTTTTTTTGCCGGCGGAACGGAAGAAACCCAAACATAGTCGTAGTCGGGAAAAAACGAGGCCAAAAGGCTTTTATGAGCCGGCAAAGGCCCTGCCTCGCCCAATTTTGTCTCTTGCAAGGCTATAAAGTCGGGATTCTGGGCCGCGATTTTCTTAAGGACTTCCCGCGACTGGTCCGAGCGGGGCGAAGTCCCCGTAAGCGCCGCGTTGAGCGAATCTATGTTCCAGGAAATGAATTTCATGCGGCTAGTATAATGAAAAAACGGCTAAATTGCAATAAAACGCCATTTTCTTTGTAACCAAAACGCGGGGCGGAGGTTTATTTAGTGAACGCGACGCAAAAACGGCGCGCTCACGCGGCCCAAAAGGCCGCATCCTCCTCTCCTTTTTTTGCCCTTTCGTCCGTTGGACGGAAGGGCTTTTTTCATTGGTTCAAGGCCGAAATTACGGCGTAGATGCCGGCGCGGCCTACGTTGCTGGAGCGGCCTACGCCCCAAGCCTGGCTTCCGTCTTCCTTGGTGATTTGGACATAAGCCATGGCCTTGGCGCCGCTTCCCATAGAAATGCTGTGCTCGTGGAAGCTTGTGATGTTGAACTTGGGAGCGGGCGTTTGCTGAATGGCGCTGGCAAAAGCGTCAAGCGGACCGTTTCCTTGGGCGCTGATTTTGTACTTTTGGCCGTTGTAAACAACGTCGGCGTTGCACAATACGCGCTCCTCCGGCTCCTCTCCGGCCGAGCCCTCCAAGTGGGTTTCGACAAGCTCCTCAAGCTTGAGCGGACTTCTAACTTTAAGCCACTTCTCTTCAAAAATGTCGAGAATTTCTTGGGGCTTAAGCTCGCGCTGGGCCTTGTCGGCCGCGTCCTTGACTGCAGTTCCAATCGCCGGGTGCATTCCCTTGGGCGGCTGGATTCCAAATTCGCTTTCCAAAATAAAGGCCGCTCCGCCCTTTCCGCTCTGCGAATTGATGCGGATGATTCCTTCGTACTGGCGGCCGATATCGTGCGGGTCGATGGGCAAATAGGGAACGTCCCAAACGGCGTTCTCGGCCATAGTGGCGCGTGCGGCCATTCCCTTGCGAATCGCGTCCTGGTGGCTTCCGCTAAAGGCGGTGTAAACCAGCTCGCCAGAGTAAGGCGTTCGCGGATGGATTTCCATGTCGGTAAGGCGCTTGTAGGCTTCCGCCAAAGCGGGAACGTTTGTCAAATCCAATTTGGGGTCGACGCCGTGGCTGTACATGTTGAGCGCCACGACAACAACGTCTAGGTTTCCGGTGCGCTCGCCGTTACCGAACAAGGTTCCCTCCACGCGGTCGGCGCCTGCAAGCAAGCCAAGCTCGCAAGTGGCAACTCCTTCGCCGCGGTCGTTGTGGGGGTGCAAGCTCACGATGACGTTTTCGCGCCCTGAGATGTTGCGGCAAAAATATTCGATTTGGTCGGCGAAGGTGTTTGGAAGAGCGCACTCCACCGTCGTTGGCAGGTTCAAAATAATTTTGTTGTCGGGCGTGGGGCCCCATTCGTTTTTGACGGCCTCGCACACTTCAACCGCGTATTCGATTTCGGTGTTGCTAAAGCTTTCGGGGGAATATTCCAACTGGATTTTCATTCCGTCGGCGTACTTCATGCAGTCCTTGATGCAGCGAACGCCTTCCACCGCGATTTGCTTGATTTCTTCTTTTGACTTGTTGAACGTGTATTTGCGCTGCGCCGGCGACGTTGAGTTGTAAATATGGAAAATCGCCTTGGGAAGCCCCTTGATGGCCTCAAAGGTTTTCTTTACCAAGTGCTCGCGGGCCTGGCACAAAACTTGGATCGTAACGTCGTCGGGAATGCGCTTCTCTTCGATGAGGCGGCGCATAAAATTAAATTCGGTGTCGCTCGAAGAGGGAAAGCCCACTTCTATTTCTTTAAATCCAACCTTTACAAGAAGATCAAAGAATTCAAGCTTTTGCTCGATGCCCATCGGGTTCACAAGCGCCTGGTTTCCGTCGCGCAAGTCAACCGAGCACCATATCGGAGCCTTTGTTATAGCCGCGTCGGGCCACTTTCTGTCCTTGATGTTCACTTTTGGATAAGGAACATACTTGCCTTTTGAATCCATATTTCCTCCAAAAAAAAAGACTGGCTTGCGCGCCAGTCTTTGCGATTTGCAAAATAATTTGGCGGCGCCGCTAACGTTGGCTGTCCAAGAGAAGTCCTAGCAATAGCAAGAGCGCCGTTTTTTTCATTATTCTCTAAATCCTTCGCCGCCGTTAAAGCGCGGCTTTCTGGGAGCGCGCTCTTCGGCTTGGTTGACGCGAATGCGGCGGCCCTCAAATTCTTTTCCGTTCCATTCTTCAATGGCCTTGTCGGCGGCGGCCTCGTCAGCCAGCTCCACAAAGCCAAAGCCCTTTGACCGGCCAGTGGCGCGGTCTTTTATCACGACCGCCGAAACAACTTCTCCAAACTGAGCGAACAAGCCGTTCAGCGACTCTTCTGTTGTAGAATAACTTAAGTTTCCTACATAAAGCTTTTTAGCCATTCAATGCCTTCTTAAATGAATACTAGCGCTAAAAGAAAAATTATTCAATACTAGCGCGCTTTCTTTTCGGGATGGGTTTCGTAGTATCGCTTTTTGTCTTCGTACATGTTTTCGTCGGCGCGCCTAAGGGCGACGCGAACGTTTTTCTTGCTTTGCTCCACCGCTCCGCCAAGGGCAAAGACAACGTTGCCAGTTTTTTTGGAAACGTCGCGAATTTTTTGGATGCGGTCTTCAAGCTCGGCTTGGCTGACTCCAGCAACAATGATTGAGAACTCGTCTCCGCCGGCCCGGAATATTTGGCTGTCGTCAAAGACTTGCCTCAAAACGTTCGCCGCGTCCTTTAAGAGAGCGTCGCCCGCGTTGTGGCCTTGCTCGTCGTTTACGGTTTTGAGGCCGTTGAGGTCCGCGAAAATTACGCCGACCGAAGTGTCCGGGCTTTTGTCCGCCGGGTCGCAAAGGCTGTCAACGTAGTTGTTCATTTCGTTGCGGTTCATAACGCCGGTGAGCATGTCTTTGGAACTAAGAATCTTTAGACGGTCCAGCAAAAGGTAGTTGCCCAATTCCGAGCCAAGAATGAAAGTGGTAAGCTCCAAAGTTTCCTTAATCTTGACTGAATTTTCGGCGTTGAAATTTATGGCCCACATGTAGCCCAAAAGATGGTCGCGCGACCTTAGCGGGAACAAAACGATGCTGTTGGCTCCGGCCAATCTCAAAGATTCGCGCCAAATGGGGTTTCGCTCGTTGACAACTTCCATGTCCTGCTCGTTCTTTATGATGAGGCAGTTGCTTCCGCCAATCGTCGCTTCCCAGCTTTCGGCAATCGCGTAAAATTTGTCGTCAAGATAGTCGTTCATCGAGCGCAAGCTGGTGCCGTTTCCAAAGGCTTCGCCCAAAACCGCGCAAGAGCGCTCGTAATCGTTCATCGTAAGAATGCAGCAATGCTCCGCGTCGCACAAATCGCGAATGTCCTTGACCACGTCCTTTATCGTTTCCTTAAAGTCGCTCGTTCCGCGCAGCTTAAGTGTTGTCTGCAAAACCGCGCTGGCCATGTCGCCCGAGATGTTCGACATTCGCTCGGCGCTGGCCTTGAAATTAATTTCCATTATATAAATGCAGTGCTTGAGGTTTCCGTTGTCGGGCTGGATCGGCAAAAAGGTCATGTTGAACCAAAGAGGAAGCCTGTCCGGGTGGGCGTAGGAATGCAGGCATTTTCTTTGAACGGCGGCCTTGTAGCAAAAATCCTCAAAGTTAAGGTCGCGGGTAAGGTAGTTTGTGTATTCGGCGTTGGGAGTGAATTTGTCGGTGAGCATTTCCGCTCCGGGCGCTGGCTTTTCGATTGAATCGACGTAAGCCCTGTTTCCGGTGACAATTCTGTACTTTCCGGAACGGCCGCCGCCCAAGTCTTCAACAGAGACAATGCAGGCCATCGCGCCTATTCCGTCAACCACCTTTTGAAAGTCTTCCATGCTCCGCCCTTCTCCGCCTTGCTAAATTTTAGATTTACTGAATGTCGCCAAGCGAATAAATCTTTCCTTTTTGAATTTTACCACACTTTAGGGCGTTGTCAAGCGAAATCAGCGCGCGAACGGCTCCTATGGCAAAGCCTTGCCTGCCGCGGGCGCGGTGGGTTATCTCTATAGTGTCGGCCGGGCTGTCAAAAAAGACTGTGTGCGTTCCGGGAATCGCTCCGCATCTTGTGGAGGACACGTGCAATTCCGAAGCGTCCGGCTTTTGGTGGAAGGCGTCAACGACCATCTTGGTCTTGTTTGGGTTGTTGGCCATAACGCGGCGGGCGATTTCCAAAGCCGTTCCGCTTGGGCTGTCGGCCTTTTGGTTATGGTGGGCTTCCCAAATGGCCGTGTCGTATTCGCTGTAAGGAAGCAAGATTTTCACCGCTTCCTCCACGATTTTGTAGAACATATTGACGCCGGTGGAAAAGTTTGAGGAGCGGACAAGGGTTCCGCCGGTTGAGGCGCACAGCTCCCCTATTTCTTTTTCGGCCTCCGCCCAGCCGGTGGTGCCGACGACAAGCGGAAGACCCAGCGGAACAAGCGCCTTTAGGTTTTGGACAACCGCGCTTGGGTGCGTGAACTCTATCACGCCCTGGGCGCCGGAGGACTTTACCGCGCGGACAATGTCGTCGGCGCTGGCGTTCTTTACGTCGGCGTCGGGCGCGAAGGAGTCCACGGTAACGCAAACTTCGTGGCCCAGCTCAAGCGCCGCGTTCTTTATCATGTGTCCCATCTTTCCAAAACCAACCAAAGCGATTTTCATTTACATCTCCCATAAAAAGTCAACAAACAAGTCAACTTTCTAAGCTATTTAATTTATGGCGGCCAGAGCTTGATCAACAAGATTCATGGGCTTGTATTCGCCCATCATCTTTTTTGCATCGAAGTCCTGTCTTTCCGTGAGCAACG
>JAFZLA010000055.1 GCA_017551705.1 Treponema sp. | reverse complement strand
GCGTCGACAAGGCAAAGAGCGACGACCAGTTCAACAAAGAAAAGCGCATTTACATACTCAGCCAAATCGACGGAAAGAGTCCCGAGACTATGCCGTATCAAATAACGTTCCGAATGTTGACGACGCTCTTGCAAACGTATTCTGGCGACGTCGACGCCGTCATCAAGTCTTTGGGCGACGTAAAGCCAGAGCAAGAGGAGCGCTTGCGCCGAAGAGCCGCCTGCGCTTGGTTCTGGATCCAGCACTCGGCTCCCGACTGCGCGCCAGACTTTTGCTTTGCCCTCAGGACGGACGGCTCAAAGCCAAACCTTGACGAACAAATGATCGCTGCTGTCCGCCGCGTGCGCGACGAGGTTGTTCCCAAGCTGGACACATTCACGCTTGACAAAGAATGCCAGCAGGCCATTTACGACGTTGCCACCGACATGCAAATCGAAGCAAAAGCCTTGTTCACCGCTCTTTACCAAGCGCTTGTGGCAAAAGACCAAGGCCCGCGTCTAGGCTCTTTCTTGCGCATTATTGGCAAAGAAAAACTTATGCAAATATTGGGCGCGCTATGATTGGCTTTTATCTAAAGAAAAACTTTTGCGACGGCTGGGACCACATTCTCTTTTTGATTGTTCCCAACATACTGACGACCCTTTACGCGGCGCTGGCCTTTTTCTTGCTTAGCGTCGTGTTCAACCTGGAAAGCCCGTTCGCGTTGCTTTTGTCCTGCCTTGCCTTTATCGTCTTTATGGCGCTAGGAATGGTTTTGGTCATGGCAAGCGCCGAAAACGCCGCGGCAATCGCCGACTTTCAAATGCCGACATTGGGCGCCTATTTTAAGCAAATGCCAAAAGTTTTTTTTGACGCCGTCCGTTACGGCGCGCTTTTGGGAACGCTTATGGTAGTGGCCTTTATCGGAGTGCCGGTTTATTTTTCGGCTGGCGGAATTCTGGGCTTTGCCTTGTGCGCGACGCTGATTTTCTTTGAGGCGATATTCTTCTTGACCCTTCAATGGTTCATTCCGCTAAAAACAATTTTGGGCCGCGGCTTTGTCCAAACCGTCAAAAAATGTTTCGTTCTATTCTTCGACAACGCGGGCTTTAGCGTATTCGTATTTTTCTTCAACCTATTTTTGCTTGCGCTTTCGCTAATGATTTTTTGCTTGGTTCCAGGCCCCGCCGGCGTTGTCCTTAGCGGAATAAACGCCCTGCGCCTGCGCCTCTACAAATACGACTGGCTCGACGTTCACCCCGAAAACAAGACAGCAAAGCTCCGCAAAAAAATTCCATGGGACGCGCTCCTAAAAGAAGACCGCGACAATCTTGGCCCGCGCGGCTTCAAGTCCTTCTTCATGCCGTGGAGCGACGGTAAAAACTAATAAACAAAAGCCGCTCCGATTGGAGCGGCCTTTTTGTTGGCAAGCGATCGCTTACTTTGTCATCAACATTGTCTTTGAGTCAAGGTTTACGCTGCCGACGTTTTCGTTGGCATGCTCCTTGAGCACGTTGAGGCTGAGATTTCCGCCGGCGGCTTCGATGTGAGCCACGACGGCAAAGCAAGAGGCAATCTCTGAGCGAACGCTGTCAGACAACTTTGAGCTTTCCTTTGTGTCGCTGAACCAAACGGTGATCTTTTCGTCTTTGGCAAAGTCGGCTACGGCTGCGATGTCGTTCTTGGAAATCTTGTCCAAGTCCAAGCCGTCGATTACCAAAGCCTTGACGTTGATTCCGCCGCTCTTAAGAGCGCCAATTGTGTTGATTACTTTTGGCAAAGTGAAAGACTCTTGGTTAAAGTTCAAAATTGTGCGGTCGCGCATAATTTCGTCCTTCAACTCGGAGGCGTTTGAAATGTTCTTCTTCTTGGCGATTTCGCTGAACACGCTTGAGTACCAAGAAATTACGTTTGAAGAGTGCTGGTCAAAAGAAACGTGCACCAAAGAATTTCCGGCCAAGAGCGCGTCCATTCCAAACTGAACCAAAACAGATGTCTTTCCCAAGCCTTTCTTGGCTGTCACCAATCCCAGCTCGCCTTCTTTAAGGCCGCCGTTGGCGACGGTGTCAAAAAAGCGAATCGGGCTTGACTTATACAAATCGTTCTTATCCATTGTTCAACTCCTTACTTCTGAGCGGCCTTGCGCTCTTCCTGATACTTCTTCTTCAATTCGTCAGAAACGGCGTTAGGAACTTTTCCGTACTTGAGGAATTCCATCGTGAACTCGGCCTTTCCTTGTGTTGAAGAGCGAAGGATTGTAGAGAAGCCGAACATTTCAGAAAGAGGAACTTCGGCGTTTACTGTAGAAGTGTTGTTCTCATCGGTTGTGTCGATGATAACGCCGCGGCGCTGGTTGATGAGGCCGAACATGTTTCCTTGGAACTCAGTGGGGCCTGAGATTGAAACCTTCATGATCGGTTCCAAAATGCAGGGGCCAGCCTTTTCATATCCTTCGCGGAAGGCGCCGATGGCGGCTGTCTGGAAGGCGATGTCGCTTGAGTCTACAGGGTGGTACTGACCGTCGTTGATTGTGCAGCGAACGTTGACGACAGGAGCGCCGATCAAAGAGCCCTGCTGCATGGCGCGCTTAAAGCCCTTGTCGCAAGACGGAATGTATTCGTTAGGAATGGCTCCGCCCTTGATTGAGTCGACAAACTCGTACTCTTTGTCTTCGCAAGGCTCCATAAAGCCGGCGACGCGTCCGTACTGTCCCGAACCACCAGTCTGCTTTTTGTGAGTGTAGTTGAAGTCGGCGCGCTTTGTGATTGTTTCGCGGTAGGCTACCTGCGGCGCTCCAGTCTCAACTTCGCACTTGTATTCACGCTTCATGCGTTCAACGTAAACGGCAAGGTGCAACTCGCCCATTCCCTTGATGATGGTCTCGTTAGATTCGGGATCCATGTATGTCTGGAATGTCGGGTCTTCTTTTGTAAAGCGGTTGAGAGCCTTTGACATTTGCGCGGCGGCGTTCTTGTCTTTGGGCTTGATTGACAATGAAATAACCGGGTTGGGAACGTACATAGAAGCCATTGAGTAGTTCAATCCGCCGTTGACGAATGTGTCGCCCGAGGCGCAGTCTACGCCGAACAAGGCTACGATGTCGCCCGCGCCCGCGTCGTTGATGTCTTCCATCTGAGCGGCGTTCATGCGGACAAGGCGTCCAACCTTAAAGCGCTTGCGGCTGCGAGTGTTGTAAAGCTCGTCGCCCTTTACGATGCGGCCCTGGTAAATGCGGGTGTATGTAAGCTGGCCGTACTGTCCGTCGTCCAATTTGAACGCCAAGGCTACAGTCGGCTTGTTGTCGTCGGAGGCCAATTCAACTTCGGCTTCGTTGTTGTCCAAGTCAAGGGCAACGTTCTTAACTTCTGTCGGATCGGGGAGATAGCGGATAACGCCGTCGAGCAAGGGCTGGATACCCTTGTTCATGTGGGCTGAACCGCAGAACACGCCTACAAACTGCTCGGCCAAAGTGCCTTTGCGGATGGCGGCGATGATTTCTTCTTCTGTTTCTGTTCCCTCAAGAACGTGCTCCATCAAAGTGTCGTCGAACATAGAAGCGGCTTCGACCAACTCCTGGCGGTACTTCTCAACGTCGTCCTTCATATGGGCGGGAACTTCGGCATAGCGGAGCTCGTTTCCGTCGTGGCCTTCAAAGTAAATGGCCTTGCGGCTGATGAGATCGACAACGCCTTCCAACTTGTCTTCCAAGCCGATGGGCAATTCCATCATGTAAGCGTTGAGTCCGAGCTTTTCGCGAATCTGCATGCGGACGCGAATGGGGTTGGCTCCCTGGCGGTCGCACTTGTTGACAAACGCGATGCGGGGAACATGATAGCGCTTGAGCTGGCGGTCTACAGTGATTGACTGAGACTGAACGCCGGCAACGGCGCACAAAATCATGATGGCTCCGTCAAGAACGCGCAATGAGCGCTCGACTTCTACCGTAAAGTCTACGTGGCCGGGGGTGTCGATTACGTTGATTGTGTAATCTTTCCATTGAACCTGCGTGGCAGCTGACTGAATTGTGATTCCGCGCTCGCGTTCCAATTCCATTGAATCCATAACAGCGCCGACGCCATCTTTTCCGCGTACTTCGTGAATCTGGTGAATCTTGTTGCAGTAGAACAAGATGCGTTCCGTTGTGGTGGTTTTTCCAGAGTCAATGTGGGCGCTGATACCGATATTTCTCATTTTAGAAATATCCATAATATTACCTCTCAAAAAAAGTGTTCGATGATAGTTCTACAATTATAGTGATTTTTAGGGCTTTGTTCAATACCAAGGGCCAGAATTTTTTGCAAGGCCTGTCATTGTCCGGGTCAACCGGGCAATCTCTTGCAAGGCCAAAAATGGGCGGCCATTTTTACCAGCCAAGCGGAAACGTCGCCGTCAGGCTGGCGTTGAGCCGAACCGCTTTTAGGAGGAACAAAAAGACGGCTGACGCGGACGGCTCCAGCTTGTTTTTGCCGTCCTTTTGGCTGGCCCCAAAGCCCGCGGACAGGCTTTGCAAGGCCAGGCCGCGCGGATACCAGGCGACCTTAAAGCGTTCGGTCCATTCCCGTTTTTGCCAGTCCAGCTCCGGCTGGAAGGAGGCGGCGCCGCTTATGGCAATCCGGCCGGCAAAACCCGCGCCTTTTTGGCTTGCCAGACCGCCCGCAAACGAATGCGACCAATAGGCGGACGCGCTTATTTTGGGCAGCGGAGCCGACTTTTGTTGGCTTGGATCCTGCCGCAGGGTTACGGCGCCAAGGCCCGCGGTCAGCTTGAACAAGTCCTTTTTGGCCAAAAGTTGCAGGCCGGCGGCAGCCTTGGCCTCAAGGGAGCGGCGTTCGGACTTTTTGCCCCAGTCCTTGATTTGTTCCTCCACAAAGCCGCCCAAGCCGATTTTGACCGCGGGGCCGTTTTTGGGCTTAAAAAGCATTTGCGCAGTAGTTTTGGCCTGCCAAACCTTTTTGTATTCCTTGGCGTTTGCCGCTACGTATGTCGAAGACGAGCCGCAAAACAAATTGTCGCTTGCAAAAAAGGCCGCCGCCAAAGAAAAGTTCCCCGCGCTAAAAAGCAATTCCTGCGCCAGCGTGGAACGGCACAAGCTTTTTTGTTCCATGGAGCCCGGGTTTTCGGCCAGACCAAAAGTCGTCCTGCTTTTTAAATGCGGAATCTCCACGCAAAGGTCGGCGGCGGCCAATTCCAGCAATTCGCTTTTCCAAACGGGAACGGAATCAAACCAATCGATTGCGGCGGCCTGCGATTTTTCCTCGTTGTAGTAGCGGCCCCAAAGAATTCCGCCTGTCACCTTGAGCCAGTTTTGATAAAAAAAGCCGCCGCGCGCGCTTGCCAAAAACGGCGCCTTGCCGAAATCGGACTCATTGCGGCTTACGGCAAATTCGGCCTTGATTGGCATAAGGCGGATTGTATCGCCCGACCATTCTTTTGGAAGCTCCAAATAGGCCGAGCCGTAAAGCGCGTCGGGCTGGACAGACGAAGTCTTTGTAGGAAGGCTGGCGCAAAGGCCGCCCGAATCCGCCAGGCTTGCGACAAAAGGGCTAGTCACAGTCGAAAACGGCGCGAGCCTTTTTTGGCTGTAAAGCTTTATGGAGCCGGCCGCCACTTTTGTCTTTAGGACTTTTTGCCTTTTTGAAAAGTCCAGCGCAAGGCTCGCGCGCCGCCGGTCAAAAATTTCTTCGTATCCGCCAAAACTTTTGACTGACCAAAAATCCGAGCCGCCTGTCTTTTTGCAAGAATTGAACCATCTAAAATCCAGCGCGTCCCAGTTTAGCTTTAACCCATGCGCAAAGGCGTAATCCGAATCGCGCGCAAGGCCCTCCGCTCCGCCAGCGCAATTTTGGTTTGCGTAATACGCGCCCGACCAATAAAGGTTCACGACAGGCGGCTCCGCGGCCCAAAGAAAGCCCGCGCAAAAAAAGAACGCGGCCGTCGCGACCGCGCTAAAATTTATTTTTCTCATGCCTATAAGATAGACTTTTTTTTGTAAAGTTTATAATAAATTTGGGGAAATTCGCAAAAAATTTTACAAGGCCGCAAAAGGGCGCGGCGCTTTTTGGTCAGTGACCAGTTCCGCCGCTGGCCGCCGCAGTCTTAGGCTTACCAGCAATCGCCGCCGCCCTTTTAGGCTTGCCTACTTTTTCCATGCGTCGTAGTGGTCCACTTCCAAAATGCGGCGGGCGTTTTGAACGCGTTCCGTCGTGGGAGAGGCCACGCCTTCCAAGGGATACGGAATGCCAAGTTCCTTGTACTTTGCCGTTCCCAAAGTGTGATACGGAAGAACCTCGACGCGTTCGACGTTCCCCAAAGACTTGATGAAGTCGCTGGTCTTTTGCAGCCACTTGTCGTTGTCGCTGATTCCCGGAACCAAAACGTGGCGAATCCAAATGGGCTTTTTGATTTTGTCCAAGTAGCGGAACATCGCGATGATGTTGTCGTTTCCCTGCCCCGTAAGCTCCTTGTGCTCGGAGGGGTCGATGTGCTTTATGTCCATCAGCAAGAGGTCGGTCATTTGCATCAGGCGCTCGAATTTTTCAAACCATTCGCCTTGATCGGTAAAGGGGCCGCCCGAAGTGTCAATGCAAGTGTTGACGTTCTCTTTTTTGGCCAGAGTGAAGAAGTCAAGCAAAAAGTCCAGCTGCATCAGGGGCTCGCCTCCGCTGACGGTAATGCCGCCCTTGCTTCCCCAGTAGGCGCGGTCTTTTAGCGCGTCGGCCAGCAAGTCGGCGGGAGACATTTTTTGTCCGCCGGCCATGTTCCACGTGTCGGGGTTGTGGCAAAATTTGCAGCGCAGGGGGCAGCCCGCCGTAAAGACGATGTGCCTCGTTCCTGGCCCGTCCACCGCGCCGAATGATTCTATTGAATGAATGTAGCCGTCAGTCATAATGTCCCCCGATTAAAAAAGCCGACGACGATTACCGCCGCCGGCCTTTCAAAAAATTATTGTCTGTCAAACAACCTGCGATGTTTTGAGGCATCGCTTTCGGCGACTCAAAACTCGCGCTTCACAAAATCGCCTATGCGATTTTGTGAATGCTGTTACATAGAAGCATGGCAGGTTCTGGCGATAACGTCGTCCTGCTGCTCTTTTGTAAGGTTGATGAAGCGAACCGCGTAGCCAGAAACGCGAACTGTGAAGTTGGCGTATTCGGGCTTTTCGGGGTGCGCCTGGCAGTCCTTGAGCTTTTCGACGCCAAAGACGTTGACGTTGAGGTGGTGCGCGCCCTTCTCAAAGTATCCGTCCATAACGCTGACCAAGTTCTGGACGCGCTCGTCCTCGCTGTGGCCAAGAGCGTCGGGGTTGATTGTCTGTGTGTTTGAGATTCCGTCGAGCGAATACTCGTAGGGAACCTTGGCTACAGAGTTCAAGCTCTTGATAAGACCCTTTGTCTCCGCGCCGTAAGAGGGGTTGGCTCCAGGGCTGAACGGAGCGTGGGCGGGGCGTCCGTTGGGAAGCGCGCCTGTGGCCTTTCCGTATACAACGTTTGAAGTGATTGTAAGGATAGAAGTTGTCGGCTCGGCGTTGCGGTATGTGTGGTGCTTCTTGATCTTTCCGATGAAAGTCTTGAGGAGCCACTTGGCAATCTCGTCGGCGCGGTCGTCGTCCTGTCCATAGCGGGGGAAGTCGCCTTCTACCTTAAAGTCGTAAGCCATGTTGGGAGCGAAGATATGCTTGCCCTTCTTGTCGGTGATGTCGATGTCGCGGCGCAAAACCTTTACCTTGGCGTACTTGATGGCTGACAAAGAATCGACAACGTGGCTGAAGCCCGCGATTCCCGTGGCGAACGTGCGGCGGACGTTTGTGTCGATAAGAGCCAACTCGGCGGCCTCGTAGTAGTATTTGTCGTGCATGTAGTGGATGGCGTTGAGCGTGTTGACGTACAAGCCGGCCAACCATTCAAGCATTGTGTCGTACTTTTTCATGACTTCGTTGTAGTCAAGGTACTCGCTTGTGATAGGCGCCAATTCCGGTCCAACCTGCGCGCCGGGAGTCAAGCCGGCTTCCTCGTCCTTGCCGCCGTTGATGGCGTAAAGCAAAGCCTTGGCCAAGTTGGCGCGGGCTCCGAAGAACTGCATTTCTTTTCCGGTCTGTGTGGCCGAAACGCAGCAGCAGATTGAGTAGTCGTCTCCCCAAACCGGGCGCATGATGTCGTCGTTCTCGTACTGGATTGAAGAAGTGTCGATTGAAATCTTGGCGGCGTACTTGCGGAAGTTTTCCTGCAAGCGCTTTGAGTAAAGAACTGTGATGTTAGGCTCGGGAGAGGGTCCCATGTTCTCCAATGTGTGGAGGAAGCGGTAGTCGTTCTTTGTTACCATTGAGCGGCCGTCCTGTCCAAGGCCGGCAACTTCCAACGTGGCCCAAATCGGGTCGCCAGAGAAAAGCTGGTTGTAAGATTCGATGCGGGCAAAGCGGACCATGCGGAACTTCATTACGATGTGGTCGACAAGCTCCTGGGCCTTTTCTTCTGTAAGAACGCCGTTCTTGAGGTCGCGCTCGATGTAGATGTCGAGGAATGTGGCGATGCGGCCAACTGACATGGCGGCGCCGTTCTGTGTCTTGATGGCGGCAAGGTAGCCGAAGTAGAGCCACTGGAAGGCTTCTTTGGCTGTCTTGGCGGGCTTTGAAATGTCAAAGCCGTACATGGCGGCCATCTCTTTCATCTGTCCCAAGGCCTTGATTTGCTCGGCGACTTCTTCGCGCAAGCGAATCACGTCGTCAGTCATAGTTCCGTCGCCGATGTTGGCAAAGTCCTTTTGCTTTTGCTCGATGAGGAAGTCGATTCCGTAAAGGGCGATGCGGCGGTAGTCGCCTACGATGCGTCCGCGTCCGTATGTGTCCGGCAAACCGGTAAGGATGTGGGCTGAGCGAGCCTTGCGGATCTCGGGGCTGTATACTTGGAAGACCGCGTCAGAGTGGGTCTTGTGGTATTCGGTGAAAATCTTGTGGAGCTCGGCGTTGGGCTTGTAGCCGTACATTTCGCAAGACTGCTCGGCCATGCGGATTCCGCCAAAAGGCATGAAAGCGCGCTTGAGCGGCTTGTCTGTCTGAAGACCTACAACCTGCTCCAAGTCTTTCTTGGAACCGTCAGCAAAAATGTAGCCGGGCTTGTGCGAAGTAAGACCTGTGACAATGTCTGTGTCAAGGTCAAGAACGCCTGAGCGCTCCTTTCCGTCAAGGCCGGTGGCCTTCTTTGTGTACTCTGCTTTTTGCAAGCGCTGAAGCTCGTCAAAAAGTTCCTGTGTGGCCTTTGTCGGACCGGCAAGGAATTTGCTGTCTCCGTCATAGGGAGTGTAGTTAAGCTGAATGAACTCGCGGACGTTCACTTCGTCCTGCCAAAGACGGCCGGTTTTAAAACCGTTCCACTCTTCTCTCATAAAAATGCCTCCATAGATATTT
>JAFZLA010000054.1 GCA_017551705.1 Treponema sp. | reverse complement strand
TGATGCGGCAAAAGCTCTTCATTCTCCTTCCCAGAGGTCGCGCCTCTATTAAACATGACGAACTGATGCCTGGGTTCCGCTGAATCGCTTCAGCATATCACATTACCGCTTGTTCGTTGACTATTTTATCATGCCTCCTTTGTTTGCGCAAGCCGCGTTCATGCAGCAAGCGCTATACACATTATTAATATGTCCGCCATAAAGCAAAAAGTCAAGGAAAACTACTTTTTTAGAGGATAATTCTATTCTTGCAGGAATTTTTCGGCAAAGTCGGCTGAGACTGCGGAAGAAATTTCGTCCGCGATTTTTGGGAAGGCTTTTTTTTGCGCCTGCTCCAAAGAAAAGTTGACGGTCTTGCCCCATGACTTTTGCCAGGCATAGTAAGTCTTTGCGCCGTCCTTGCTTGCAAGCGTTATCGAAACGGCGGGCGCGATTGTGTGGAGCTCGTCGTCAACCTGCTCGTTGCTGTCGATTTGAATTTTAAGGACGGCGTCGCAAGCGGCCTTTTTGGCGCCGGGCTCAAAGCCGTTGCGCTTTACTATTTCCAAGACTTTGGAAGAAATCATGTTGTCATAGTCGCCGCTTGCTTCGACACAAGTTGGAATCTTATATGACGAAAGCGTCTCAAGCTCGTAGTTTTGCAAAATCTCGTTGACAAGCGGCTCGTAGGCTTTTTTTTGAGCAGGCTCCAAAGCGAAGCCCAGGTACAAGGTTGAAAGCAATTCCTTTGCTGCGTCTTTTGCCCGCGTAAGATACTTGTACTTGTTGACAGTGTCGCCGGCCTTTTTTGCCAGCGCCATCGCCGACGAATACTGCGACTTGAGCCGCGCCGCCTTTAGCTCTATGGCCTGCCAGCCTTCCTGCCGCTCGATGTAAGCCGCCACATAATAAAGCTTTTTCTTTTTGTCGTAGTAAGGCGAGCTGTACTTCACCGCCGTAAGAGTCATGTCCGACACGACTTGCACGCTTTGGTCTATTTGCTGGCTTTTGCTGGTCGAGCTGCCGTCGCTTTTCATGTTGGAATTCGCGCTTGTGTTTACAAGAACCTTGGAAGAAAAAAAGCTGGCAATCTGGCCTATGGCGCTGGAACGCGCGTTGTCCACAGTGTTTCCTGTTCCAAGACTCGCGATGTACTTTTGGTTGGGATAGGCGCTCTGCAAGTCGTCCACCCACAAAGGCGGCTGCACGCAAAAGGCGAGCGAAAAATTGGCTAGGACAAAAAGCGCGGCGGCAAGTTTTTTCATGAAGGCCGCCCTACTTTAGCTGGAACTCGGCGCGGATTTTTTTTGCGTCATCTTTGGAGTTTACAGGAATCATGTAATAGCAAGTCTTGTAGCCGTTTTTAAAAGTGACCGCGCCCTTCCAATTGATTTTTTGAACGTGCTTGACTTGGTCGTTGGGCATGCGGACGCTGACGCTAAGAATGCCGTCGCCGTAGGAATAGCTCCCCGCCTTGAAAACGGACTTTTCCGCGCCGCTGGAGTCGGTTGACTTTACCGTGACGACGCACTCGTTTTGCGAAGTGAACTTTACGGTGTAGCAATCGAAGCGCGAGCCGTTTTCAAATTGACAGCAATAAGTTTCGCCCGCAAAGGGATTTTGCTGCTTGGCCTTGGCGTATGCGGCCGCGTCGCGCGCCTTTTTGTCTGCCAAAGCCTTTTGGGCGGCGGCCGCCTCCTCTTTTTCTTTCGCCTCGCGCCTTTCGCGCTCTTCGGCCTCAAGCTTTGCGCGTCTCTCCTGCTCTTCCCTGTACTGCTCGCCGCGTTCTGCTTCAAGGGCGGCGTTTTGCTTGGCAACCTCGACATTTTTAGCGGCTTGCTCCGCCGCAATGGCAGCCTCTTCCTTTAGGGCGTTTTGGCCGGAGCGCGTAAGCTTTACGCCGAGCTTTTTTATTATCGCTGGCGCGCAGTCATAGTGGGCTTGCAGCGAGTAGGCTTCCGCAGACTCGTAAGTTTTGGGAGAGGAGAACATTCCCAAAATCGCGCCTGTCTCAACATTAAAGACGGACACGCTGATTGAATACGAGCCGCTTGGAAGGCGCGTGGTCTTTATGTTGACAAATTCCTTAGCCTTAAGGAGCTTTCCTATCTCGATGGACTGCGCGTCGTTGTACATTCCGGACTCAAGCTGCTTTTGAACTTTTAGAACGTTTTTTGCCTCGTTGAGGTCGATGCAGTTGAAGCCGCCGTAGTTTTGAAGGACGGAGATGAAGCCCGCCTTGATTTTGTCGGCAACCCAAAGGTCGCTCTTGTCGTAAATGCCGTTCTCCAGCGTGGACTCGGCGAACATAATCGTGTGATTCTTTCCGCCTTCGCCAGCGTAATAGGAATCTTCCGCATAAAGAGCGGTCGCAAGAACGAGCGCGCAAAAAACAAGGCAAAGCTTTTTCATATCCAGCCCTCCGGCTTAGTTTTTGACCATTTGCAAGTAGTAGTTTACGGTTACCTTTGGAAGCTCGGCGCTGCCAAGCCGCAGGTAATACTCGCGGTTGTTGATTGTGTACACATCGAACTTTTCGTAACCTGAGTCGGTTTGAATTGAAAGATTGCCGATTTTACAATCTGTATAATAATCATTTTCAATTTTCTCAACATAAAGATCGCAAGGCTCAAATGTGTAGGTTCCCGATTTACAATTTTCACCAAACTTTAACTCTACAGAACCGGCACCATCAAATGTTATTGAAGAAACATCCAGCAAAACTGTTTTAGGTCTATTCAAGTCATATTCAGAAAAGTCAATTCGCTTACCATATCCTAGCGGGCAACCATTTCTCTTGTTTGCAAAAACAATTTTTCTGTTCTGCGGCATTCTAAACTTTGAAGCAACCAAAAGAGGAAACTCATCTGCAAAGGGATTTTCTGTTGATGAAATCTTTGTAAAAGTTCTAAAATTAATTCTCTCCAAGGTTTCCTTAGGTTCCTTTAATTTATTGCCGCTATATGCAAGCATGTATGAAATTGTCTGCATTGTATTAATATCAACAAACTTGGCCTCAAAACGATATTCATTATCTATATAATAAAACTTATCTAAAAAGAGCAACACGTTTGCATTCAAGGCACGACCAACCTCTGCAGTCTTTTTATCATTAGACCAATCACAAAGTTGTAATTAATGCTCTTTTTCAATCTGAGCTATTTTTGAACGATCTAGAAACGACACTCCCAACATATCATCAATGTAATTTTCAAATTTATTAATAGCTGTTTCAAGAAGAGCAACTCTAATTGAAGGCTGATTCTTCTTTTTAGCCGACCAATTGTCATCTTCAAATTTTTCAGTGGAATATGACATAGGAGCTATGACAAAATACTTAGGTTCAGATATTTGAAATAGAAAATCTTTTAACTCCATTTTTTCAGAACCCAGCCGATTAAGGTCAGCAAAGTCTTGTTCGCTTAGTCGTTGAAATTCCTTGTCTTTGCTTTTAAGCTCTTTTTCCATTTTTTCTTT
>JAFZLA010000053.1 GCA_017551705.1 Treponema sp. | reverse complement strand
TCGCGCGGCGGCTGCGGCATAAACCGAGCCGAAGCCTTGGACGCTTTGATCGCCCGCGAAGAAAAAATGACCACCGGAATAATTCCGTCTGTGGCGATACCGCACGCGTCTTGCCCCTCTGTCAAGACCGGTTTTGGCGCGATTGGAATCAGCCGCGGCGGAATCGAATACGGTTCCCTCGACGCAAAGCCCGTTCACGTTGTATTCATGCTTTTGTTTGGAAGCGACGGAACGGCCTTGCACCTAAAAGTCATGCAGCAGCTTGCCTTGATTTTAAAAGACCCGCAAGCCGCCAGCCGCCTTGTCGAAAAAAAGACCCCGCAAGAAGTTTACGACGAACTTTGCGCTCTTGAGGAGGCGTTGGCGTAATGGCAAACCAAGAGCAGGACACAATCGCCCACCTTTTAAAGGTGGAAGAAGAGGCGGCCGAACTTATAGTCCAAGCCCAAGAACAAAGCGACAAAGAAATCGCCGCCGCGCGGGCTCAGGCCGATTCGGACTACAATCAAAAATACGAGAGCATGGCCTCTCAAATGGAGGGCGACTACAAAAACAAAATCGCCTCCATCCAAGAAGAACACAAAAACAAACTGGAAGAATACAAAGCGCAGATAGAGCAAACTCCAAAAGACGTTGGCGCGTTCAACAAGCTTTTGGAAAAAATTTTATAAAAGAAGGCGGACATGGACACTTCAAGCGCTTCTTCTTATGTATATGCCAAGGCAAGCGGAATTTTGGCCCGCTCTTACACAGGAGAGCGGGCGGCCAAATTGTTTGGCGCGCAAAAGTTGTCCGATCTTTGGCCGCTGATTTTTACAGAAGAAGTTCCCGCCGTTCCAGAAATTCTTTTGGCAAAAACAATCGAGCAAAAAGCCGCGCAAAAATTTATCCTTGAATACAAAAAACTTTTGGCCGCCTACGACAAGCCCGCGCAAGTGTTGGTGGACTTGTTGCAATACTTTGACTACGAAAACCTAAAGTCGCTTGGCGCCGCCTTGGCCGCAGGCCAAAAACAAATGCCCGCCTTGCGCCAAATCGCTCCCTACAACATTTTAAATTACGGGGCTTGGCCTTCTATCCAAAAAATGACTCAAGACACCGAGCTTGAATGGTACAACCACGTTCCGGAGGTTTCGGAGCAGCAACAGCTTGACACCGAGCTTGACTTGCAATTTATCGAGCGCCTTTGGAGCTCAAGCCAAGAGCTTATGGGCGAAGAAAGAAAAATGGTCCAGTCCTTGATTGGCGAGCGCTACACGATGCGCAACATCGTTTGGGTTTTGCGCCTAAAGCTTTACTACGGCATGGACAAAAATCAAATTGTCCAAAGGCTCGCTTTTTTAAATCCGCAAAACGGAAGGGCCGACCCTCTTGGCGGAGAGGCCTTGGACATCATCGACAAGGACGTAAACAACTGGGACGACTGGAAGGATTGGAAGCGGGCCAGGTTTTTGAACCCCCGCGAAGAAGGCTCTCTTTGGAGCGTCGATCCTAGATGGGTGGAAGAAAGTTTCGAAAAAGAATTTATAAAGAAAGCGACCAAAAAGTTTCACGCAAATCCATGCGCGCTGTCCTCCTTGCTTTGTTGGTATTTTATCAAGGCAAAGGAATTGGACTACATTCGCATGGCCACAGAAGCGTTGCGGCTTAACGTAAAGGTCCAGGAGATATAGAATGGCAAAGACGACCGAAATGCGCTTGGTTGACCTTATGGTCTTAAAGCAGGACATCTCTAACGTTCTCTTGTATTTGGGAAAAAGCGGAAACTTTCAATTCCAGTCTTCGCTTGGCGACAAGTCCGAGGCGGCGGCCGACAGCGCCGAAGCCGCGATGTACAAGCGCTTGGAGCAAGCCCGCTCCTTTTTGGCGGTTGACGACAGCGGCGTTTCGATTTTGGACGCAAACCTTCCCACAGAGGCTGACTTTGCCGCCGCCGAAAATTTCTTGCAAAGCCTTTCGGACTTGACCAGCCGCGACACAGAGGCCCGCGACAACCTCAAGCGCAGCGAGGAAGCGTACGGCGAGGCCGCCTCCTTTAGCAACTTAAAGCAGTCGTTTAGCGAGCTGGACCACCTTTCGTTCTTGAATTTGCGCGTCGGAAAAATCAATCCCGGCGTTTTGGAAGAGTTGAAGTTCGCGGTTGGAAGCCGCGCGATAATCGTTCCTCTTGGAGACGACAAGACCCGCATTTTGGCGGCGTCAAGCAAGCGGGGCCGCTTTGCCCTTGACACCGAGCTTGGCCGCTACGGCTTTGTTCCGATGGAAATTCCAAAAGACTTTAAGGGAATTCCCGACGACGTTCTTGATTCGCTAAAAAAGCAAAAGGAAGACGCAATAAAATCTGTAGACGAGCTTTCTCGCGAAAGAGCCAACTTTGTCGAAAGCCACAAAGAAAAGCTTTTAAAGTTCTTGGCTTCGTTCAGCTTGGCCTCGCAGCTTAAAGAAACCGAAAGCCTTTTGGAGTCGACGCAATTGGTTTACCGCTTGACCGGCTGGGTTCCCGACAAGGACTGCATGGAAATGATGCGGCAGCTTGACGCCTTGACGCAAGACCGCATAAGCATCCGCCAGTACAAGCCCGAGGAAGTTCCCGGAGTTTTGGCCGGCCACGAAAAAGTTCCAGTCAAATTGTCGCACGGAAAATTTGTGTCGGCCTTCCAACGAATGATTTTTAGCTACGGCTCTCCGCTTTACGGAACGATTGACCCCACGCCTTTTGTGGCTGTGTTCTTTACGATTTTGTTCGGCATAATGTTCGGCGACGCCGGCCAGGGCTTGGTCTTCTTGCTCTTGGGAATTTTGATGGCAAAGAAAGTCGTCAAGCTTGGCGGCTGGAACAAGTTCGCTCCGATTTTTATCGGAATCGGAACGGCCAGCATGATAATGGGCTTGTTGACCGGAGAATTTTTTGCCAACGAAAAAATCTTGGAGCCCTTTGAGCGCTTTGTGACCGGCTTGTTCGGAACTCCGCGCGATCAAATTCTTCCGATGATGCCGCAGTCAAATCCCGAGTCCATCAAGCGAATGTTCATGTTCTTTGGCTTTTCCATCGCGGTTGGCTTTGTAATCAATTCCACCGGAATCATAATCAACGTGGCCAACAAATTTTTGCAGCGCCAGTGGGGCAAGGCGATTTTTGGAAAGAGCGGCTTGGCCGGAGCGATTTTCTTTTGGTACGTCGTCGTTTTGGCAATCCGCGTCGCGGCCTTTAAGCACAGTCCGCAACTTTACGATTGGCTCGTAATCGGAACGGCGCTTTTCTTTAGCGCTTTTGGCGAGCCCTTTATCCGCTTGGTGGACGGAGAGCGGCCTGTGATTGAGAACGGCCTTTTTGCCATGGTGATAGAAGCTGTCGTTGAGTTGTTGGAAACTGTCATCACTTATCTTTCAAACTCAATCAGCTTTTTGCGCGTGGGAGCCTTCGCTCTGGCGCACGCGGTCTTGGGCTTTATCATTCTTACGATGAGCGAGATGGTCGGAGGAGCGGGCGGTTTTGCCGTCACGATTTTGGGCAACTCGATTGTAGTTGTGTTGGAAGGAATGATTGTCGCCATTCAGGCGATTCGTTTGCAGTATTATGAATTCTTCAGCAAGTTCTTTAACGAGACTGGCCGCGAATTCATGCCATATAAATTTGAATATAATAGCGGCAATAAAATCTAACGCAAGCCTAAAAACTTTCGTTAGCCGCATACGTCGGGTAAACCCGCCGTTTTGCTAGAGGAAAAATATTTAACCGCGCTCTCACGAGCGCTGGCAATAAGCCGCAACATTCGCGCTCGCAACCAAGCTCGCGCGAATAGCGGTAAATATATTGGAGGTTCTTTATGAACAAGAAAATCATCGCTTTGGCGGCTTTGCTTTTTTGCGCGATGGCCGCGGGAATTTTTGCCGAGGAAACTTCTTCCGCAAAAAATGAAGGCCAGACTGTTGAGCAAAAGGCCAACAACTCACAGGCCATCAAGTATGTCGCCGCAGGTTTGGCTGTAGGCCTTTCTTGCATCGCCGGCGGAATCGCCGTAGGCAAAATCGGAAGCGCCGCTATGGGCGCCATGAGCGAGAACGCCGAGCTTTCGGGCAAGGCTCTTCCGTTTGTCGGTTTGGCCGAAGGCATTTGTTTGTGGGGCTTCCTTGTGGCCCTGCTTATCATAATTCTTTAGGCTCTTTTAGTGAATTATTTTGTGATTGCCGAGCGCGAAATCGTCTTGGCCTTTGCTATGGTCGGAGTTTCGGGAACGGTCGCGACAAACCGCGCCGAAGCTCTTGACGCTTTTAATAGGGCCACTGGCAAAGGCGGAACGATGAACGCTCCTGTTGGCGAAAGCCGCCCAAAAGTTCTCATCATCACCGAAGAGGTTTCGATGCTGCTTGAAGACGAAGTCGTCGAATGGCAGCAGGGAGCGCAGTATCCCTTGATTGTTGAGATTCCCGGAATCAACGGGCATTTGAGCGGCCGCAAGACGCTTACGGATTCTATCCGCGAGGCGGTAGGCATTCAAGTGTAAGAAAAGGCTAGGAAGTTTTTTATGGAAGAATTACGCTCAACCGACATCCTTGACAAGGAAATACAGAACGACGCGCGCAAAAAGGCCCAAGCCCTTGTTGAACAGGGAAAGAAAAAGGCCGCCGAGCTTTTGGACAAGGTTCAAGAGCGTTTGGACGCCGCCAAAAATCAAAAGGAAAAATTTTACGGCGAAAAAATCGCCAAGACGCAAAAGGATTCGGACGCTTCGCTTCCTCTAGAAAAGGAGCGCTTTTTGGTTTCTTTTATCGGAACTTCCGTTGACCAAGCGGTGCAAGATTATTTAAAAAATTTGTCTTTGGCCCAGCGCGTGAGTCTTGTGACAAAACTTTTGGACGGAAAAGAAGACTTGCTTAAGGACAAAAATTTTACGGCGCAAGTTTGCGGCTTTGACAAAAAAGCGGCGCAAGAGGCCGTAGAAAAAAAACTTGGAAAGAAGCTTGTTTCTTGCCAAGAAATTCAAAGCGACCATAATCCTGAGGGAATCACGCTTGAGTCGGAAGACAAAAGCGTAAAAGTCAGGTTGACCATACAAGAAATTATCGAAGAAGCGAAAGACAAGCATTACAAAGAAATGTGCGACGCGCTTTTTGGCGGGAGGCTTTAAATGACTCGCGGAATTATTGAGCGAATTTCTGGCCCGATTATTTTTGCCAAAGGCCTTGAAGGCTGCGGCCTTTACGACGTTGTCAATGTAGGCCAAAAAAAGTTGATGGGCGAAATCATCCGCCAAAACCAGGGCAGCGCCACGATTCAGGTTTACGAAGACGTCACAGGCCTTAAGATTGGCGATTGCGTCGAGAGCGCCGACAGGCCGCTTTCGCTCCACCTTGGACCTGGCTTGGTTGGAACTATTTACGACGGAATCCAGCGTCCGCTTAAAACTATGTACGAAGAAAGCGGCGCCTTTTTGGCCGCGGGAGACCGGGCCGAGGCTTTGGACGTTCAAAAAAAATGGGACTTTGCGGCGACCTTAAAGCAGGGCGACCCGATCGCTCCCGGCATGGCGCTTGGAACGGTGCAGGAAACCTCTTCGATTTTGCATTCGATAATGGTTCCTCCGACAGTCCGCGGCCGTGTTCTTAAGGAGTTTAAGGGAAGCGGCTCTTATACGGTTGACGAAGTGATTGGCGTGACCGAGCTTGGCGAAGAGCTCAAGCTTAGCCAATACTGGCCTGTCCGCAGGCCGCGCCCTTATTCAGAAAAGCTTGGAGTGACCGAGCCGCTCATCACTGGCTTGCGCGTAATCGACGTTTTCTTTCCGCTCTCCAAGGGCGGAACGGCTGCGATTCCGGGCGGCTTTGGAACAGGCAAGACGATGACCCAGCACTCCGTGGCCAAATGGTGCGACGCCGACTTGATCATTTACATCGGCTGCGGCGAGCGCGGAAACGAAATGACCGACGTTCTTACCGAGTTCCCGGAGATCATCGACCCGCGCACAGGCCGCTCGCTTATGGAACGAACGATTCTTATCGCCAACACTTCCAACATGCCCGTCGCCGCGCGCGAAGTGAGCCTTTATTCCGGAATCACTTTGGCCGAATATTACCGCGACATGGGAATGGCCGTGGCGATTATGGCCGACTCGACAAGCCGCTGGGCGGAAGCCTTGCGCGAGCTTAGCGGCCGCATGGAAGAGATGCCCGCCGAAGAAGGATTCCCGGCTTATTTGCCCACGCGCCTTGCCGAATTTTACGAGCGCGCCGGCCGCGTAATTTCGTTGAACAACAAAGAGGGAAGCGTAAGCGTAATCGGAGCGGTTAGCCCGCCCGGCGGCGACTTTAGCGAACCTGTAACCCAGCACACCAAGCGCTTTATCCGCTGCTTTTGGGCGCTGGACCGCGATTTGGCCAACGCGCGCCACTATCCCGCCATCGGCTGGATTGAGTCTTACAGCGAATACGCCGACGAAGTCAAGGATTGGTGGGAGCGTCAAAATCCCGAATGGCTTTCTATCCGATCGCGCGCGCTTGACCTTTTAAAGACCGAGCAGCGCTTGCAACAAATCGTCCGCTTGGTAGGCCCCGACGCGCTTCCTGATTCGGAGCGCCTTGTATTGATGGTCTCGGACATGATAAAGAACGGCTTTTTGCAGCAAAACTCTTTTGACAAGATAGACATGTATTGCGCCGCCGAAAAGCAAATCGCGATTTTGTCTTTGATAATGCGCTTTTACGACAGGACTTTGGCCTTGATAAAAAACGGCGCTCCTCTTGGACAAATCGCCGCCCTCAAATGCCGCGAAGAAATTGTCCGCATCAAGAGCGAGATTGCCAACGACAAGATTGAGCAAGTCAAGCAAATCGAAGGCCGCATGGAAACTGAAATTGGAGACTTGGAGCGGACATACCGCAAGGTGGAAATGCAATGAAAGGAATTGAATACAGAGGAATAGAATCTGTCGAAGGCCCGGTCGTGGCCGTCCGCCGAACCGAAAACGTCTCTTACAACGAAGTTGTTTATATCCGCGACAAAACCGGCCAAAAGAAAACCGGCCGCGTTATTGACCTTAACCAGGACGCCTGCATCGTCCAGGTTTTTGGCTCGACTACTGGAATCGACCTTAAGGAATCTTCGGTTGAATTTTTGGGAGAACCTTTGGAACTGCGAGTGGGCGAGGGCTTGCTTGGCCGCATCTTTAACGGACTTGGCCAGCCGATTGACGGCTACGGACAAATCGTTTCTTCCGAAAAGCTTGACGTGAACGGAAGCCCGATAAATCCCTTTGCCCGCGTTTATCCGCGCGACTTTATCCAAACAGGAATTTCGGCCATTGACGGAATGAACACTTTGATTCGCGGCCAAAAGCTTCCGATTTTTAGCGGAAACGGTTTGCCTCACAACAAACTCGCCGCGCAAATCATTCGCCAAGCCAAGCTTAAAAATTCTGACGACCAGTTTGTAATGGTCTTTGCCGGAATGGGAATCAAGTACGACGTGGCGCGCTTCTTTGTCAACACGTTTGAGGAAAGCGGCGTTCTTTCAAAAGTAGTCATGTTCCAATCCCTTGCCGACGCTCCCAGCATCGAACGCATCATCACACCGCGCTGCGCTCTTACCGCCGCGGAGTATTTGGCCTACAAAAAAGGAATGCACGTTCTAGTCGTGATGACCGACATGACAAACTATTGCGAGGCCTTGCGCGAAATTTCAACGACGCGCGGCGAGGTTCCCGGCCGAAAAGGTTATCCGGGCTACTTGTATTCCGACCTTGCCGAGTTGTACGAACGCGCCGGCCGCATCAAGGGCAGCGAGGGCAGCATCACGCAGATTCCTATTTTGACAATGCCCAAC
>JAFZLA010000052.1 GCA_017551705.1 Treponema sp. | reverse complement strand
GGCCGCCTTTTGCGGCCGTTAATTTTTTCGGGTTTGCTCAAGGAAACTATTTTACCGCGCTCTCACGAGCGCTATGCAATCCCTTCGGGGTGATTAGGGTAATTTATCCACAGGAGCGCTCACGCGCTCTGTCGCTCCCTTCGGGGCAAGTAGTGGAAGTATCTACTGCCCGCTCACGCGGGCTACTGGCAATCCCTTCGGGGCAATGCAATTCGCAGCCCATTTTTTTTCGGGGCGATTAAGGGAATAATTTTATGGAAACGATAGATTTAAGAGACGCGGCGACTTTTGGCGTGGCGGGAAACTTTACGGGACACTTGGAGCAGGCTGGCGAGGCCGAAAGCTTTAAGGCGCTTAAAGTTGCGGACGCCGCCGCTCCAAAGGCGCTTTTTCCTACATACATTCCTCCAAGCAAAAACGCGCAAGATAAAAGCGGCGTTAAAGCCGCTCCTGCGTTTCTGAATGTTTTTCCCTTTGACGCGCAAAAAATCGTCTTTCCCAAAGGCGAGCAAAAATTGCAAATAGAGCCGGAGATGGCCATTGTCTTTGACGCGCGGTGGCAGGACGGATCGCTTGCCGCCTTGGAGCCGCGCTTTTTTGGAGCGTCCAACGACGTTTCGATTCGAAAAGAGGGCGAACTAAAAATCAGCGTAAAAAAGAATTGGGGCCCCTCAAGCAAGGGCTTTAGCCAAGACGCGATAAAAGTGGAGCCGGGAATTTTTGACCGCTACCGCATCGCCTCCTACTTGCTGCGGGACGGAAAGCTTTTTGAATACGGAGAGGACAGCCCCGTCAACGGCTATTCTTACTTTGGCAAAAAACTCAACGACTGGCTCTTGGACAAGTTCAACAATCAAAAGGATTTGGGGCCGGCGGAGAATGTCCGCGACTATTTGCGCCAAGCGGGCTTTCCGACAAAAATTTTTGTCAGCGTAGGCGCCACCCGCTACAGCGACTTTGGAAAGGAAAACTTTTTGCAAAGCGGCGACGACTCAATCGTGGCGCTTTATCCCGATTCATGCTCTAAGGAAAATTTGGAAAGAATGATTGTGGGCGGAAAGCGGGTGGAAGGCGTTTCGCTTTTGCGCCAACGCGTTGTCTTGTAGCCAAACTTTAGCGGTAGACGGGAGTCGGACCCGCGTGTCGGGCTTGGGAAGCGCGCATACTACCGTTGTATTACTACCGCGGATGCGATTGTTTCGCAATATGACCCATGGCAGAATCGAACTGCCGACAACCTGCTTAGAAGGCAGGTGCTCTATCCAGCTGAGCTAAAGGGCCTAAAAACAACGCCATTATAGCGACAATTCCAAAAAAATTCAATATTTTTTCTATTTTTTTCTAAAAAAAGAACAAACTTTCGAAAAAAATGTGTATCTCTTATACAGGAGGTATTCATTGAAAAATTTTCTTTTTAGATTGGCGGCCTTTTTTGCGCTGCTGTTTTATTCGGGGAACGTTTTGTTCGCGGCCGATTGGGCGCAAAGCTTCTTGGCCGGGCAAAGAACTCTGGACATGTACTTGGAGCGGGCCAAGGCGCAAACAAGCCAAGAGCGCTTTGACGCGCTTGTGGAACATGGCCTTGAGGCGTCGCTTTGCGAATGGGAGCAGAACGCCTTGGACTTGAAGCTGCAAGGCCTGGAGGATTGGGTTTTTCAAAGGGAACTGGCTCAGGAAAGCTTAAAAAGCCGCGCGCAAGGCGTCGTTTCTGAATGGGTGACGGAAAGAAAAAAGTCCGAAGTTCAAGAAATCCAAAAAAGCGCCCTTTATTCGGAACTAAAAAAGCTTGCGGACGAATTTAATTATCTTGCGCCAAACGGAAGCGAGACTCGCATCGTTTCAAAAGATCAGATTGCCCAAGCAAAGGACCAGTACCAAAAGAAAGCGCAAGAAATAGTTGGCCGGCATTTGGCGGGCGTGTCTTGGGACCGCGCGGCTTTGGAGGCAAGCCTTGTCGAAAGCCAAGCCCTAAATGAACTGACAAGCGCGCTTTTGTACGACCACAATTCCCTCAAAAAAGAGAGCGACAGCCAGGCCGCGCTTTTTATCGCCGACAAGCTTGCGAGCCAAATCGAAAGCGAAAGCGGCCGCGCCATGGACCAGCTTTTTAACTCATTGCAAAGCCAAGTTGATTTTGCCAGCGCCAACGATGTTCAGGCAAAAAAAGAAGCGGAACAAAATTGGCTTAGCCGCTTTGAAAACGAGCTCAACTTGGGACTAAAAAAGTGGAACGACGCCGAAGATGAATTTTTGGCGGCCCGTTCCGAGTGGGAAAAAAATGCGGAAAATGTTTACGTGGAAGACAGCCAAAAATGGCAGGAGGCTTATGATGACTTGCAAAACAGAAAAATTGCTTGGAGCCAAAAAATTGAGGCCCAAATTCAAGAAGGAAAATTGGAATGGCGGAACAAACTTGACGTTCTTGAGAATGAAATCGACCAATACTTGCTCGAATTTCAAGAAGCCTTGTTTTGGGAAAGCGAGCAAAGGCGGCAAATCATTCAAAGCAGAGAAGACGCCTACGCGCAGACCAGGTCCATTTTGGCCACCGCGCAAAGGGGCGTTGAGATTTGGTACGAGCGTTGGGGCGAAAAATACAAGGGCCTGTATTCTTATTGGAAAACAGAGGATACTGACTTTGGCGACAAAATAAATTTGTGTCGCGTTGGAACCTCATATTTAAGAAACGAAATCATATCTTGGAGAAAAACATTCGCAAACAGTCTTAACGACTGTTATTCCCAAATCGGCAAAAAAAAGTACGCGGAGTTTGTCGAGGAACAAAGGTGGAAGGCCACTTTGGGCGGCAAGGATTTGGACTATGATAGGTTGCCGGGCCTTTATTCAATGTATCCTCCGCTTGAATGTTCAACAAACTCTAGCGTCGACAAAATAGGCAACGCTTGCCAAATGGTTTTGCAAGACAAGTCTTATGTGGAAGGCGTTTCGGACGAATACTGGAACTACATAAAAGACGACCGCGCTTTGTGGAACGCTCATTCTGAACTTTTTGATTGGCTGGATATTTTTGATGAATTTTACGAAAAAACCGACGGACCCCTTCTTTCTATGTATTCGAATTATGGGCAAGGCGTTCAAATATACGACGAACTTTCAAGCCAAAAGGCAAAGGCCTCTTGGTTGGTGGATTATTGGTCAAGCAGAGTTCAAATAGCCCAAGCTGTTGTCGATTACGCTCAAAACCCTTTTAGCGATTTGGAAAGCGCCGAGAGAACGGAAAACAATCTTAAGGCCGCCCTGGAGCGCTACAGAAAAGCAAAGGCCGACTATCAAGAATCTTATGACAAAACGCAAATGTTGCGGCTGGACGTTTTGGCTGAACAAGAAAAATATATGAAGGTTTTGTCCGACTCCCAAGACTTCCTTGAGCGAATAGATTCCGAAAGGCGTGTTTACGACAGTCTATGGCAAGAAAAGCATGATGTTTTGAGCGCCATGTCTAAAGACACTTCGCTGGAATTGATAATCGAACTGGAGTCTTTGAACTACCAAAGCGAGTCATTTATAAAATATTTGTGGCAGTATTGTTCCGAAGAGCAAGACTCGTTTGACAAGAATCTTGACGCGCAAAGAAATCTTCTTAGGCAAACGATGCAAAACGGTTTTGAGGACAGTTCTTTGGAAGAAAATGCGGTCTGTTTGTCGATGGCTCGTTTGGCCGAGCTTGAAAATGACTTGAACGGCATTTTGGCGGCGGCTTTTTTGGATTGCCTCAAAATAAAAGACATTTGCTTGGACTTTGAAAAGATGGATCCTGACTTGGCTATGGAGCTTAAAAACAAGCTCCTTGACTTTGAGGATTCTGTGGACGGAGCGGAAGTCGAGGTCAAAAACTCTCTTGAAAAGTTTAAGATTCGCATTCAAAGGGAAATGCAAAACAGGCGCGCTGTCATTTTGCTCTTTGACGGAAGCGCGCAGGAAATACACGACCTTTTTGATGGAAATGCGGAATTGTCCGGGCTTTATCAAGAGTATAAGGGCTATTCTTTGGCCATAACAAAGGAAGAGGCGGACGCCGCTTTGTCAAGGATAAGGAATGTGATCGCGCAGGGGCAAAAACAGAACCTTGACGCATATTTTTCGCAGCTGGACCAAGCCTCAAACGGCGCGTCCGCGTTCGCGCTTGCGGCGCTAAAGCTGTACAAGGAATTGCTTTTGTGCCAAAGGGATTGCGCCGGCCTTGAAGAAAGCATAGGGCCAAAGCTTTTGGCTTGCGAGACTTGGGTTGGCGCGATCGAACGAACTCCGGTAAACTGGTTTTGCGACGAATGCGAGTCTTTGTTGGTTGAAGACCAGCCTCAAATTGAGGCTTCGGGCTACGATAGAAATAATTTTGAAAGGCTTTCGTTTGGAAGAAAAGAATTGCTGCTTCAAATCCAGGAGCGCCTTGATTTTATGCTGAACAGCGCCAACAGGGCGGAGGAGCTTAAGCTTGCTTTGGACCGGCAAGGAGACGCCGTGCAGGCGCTTCAAAAGCAATACGAAAGCTGTTTGGAACAAATTAGTTCGGGAACGGACGGCGAACAGCGCCTGCCGTATATTTTGGCTTGCGAGCGCTATGTTGACAGCATGAATCAGTCGCAAGAAATTTATGCAAGGCTTGAAAACGCGCGGCGCGACTATCGGTTGGCGCAAGAAATTTGGTTTTACGCTCAAAACGAATATCTTCATGATTCTTATGACCCTAATGAGAGTTTGAGCGCTTGCAAAAATTCTTTGCAAAACGCGGTTGCGGGCCTTGACGCTCTAAATTCCATCAAGCAAGAAAAAGCGGGCGCCGCGCTGGACGAGTATAAGAATGCCTGTCTTGAATATTACAAAGGCCAGGCCGTGTCGTTCGAATATAGCGAGAGCGTGAGCGAACAAATGGAAAGGCTCTGCAAAGCCCAAGAGGCGGAAAGGGCCGCGGCGGAAAAGCTTGTTTCGGAATGCGTTTCGCAGGGGCAAGAAGCCAAAATCTCATGTTTTACAAAAGACTTGATTCTTGCCGGCGTCGACCAAAACGGAAATTATTCTTTTACGCTGAACAAGGAACTTGTCCCCCTGTCGCAAGAAAACGAAAGACTTTTGACAAAGTATTTTTCGGACTATTGTTTGGTTGACACAGACGTTTACCAAAATGAGTATCTTTCCACAAAGGCAAAAAAAGACGCTTTGGCTTTTTGGGAGGAATTGGAGCGCAAACCGTACAGTTTGGTTGATTTGGCTTTTTGCGCCTTGCATATAAAAACGATGGGGAACGAGAGCCAAAAAACTTCGTGGTTTAAAAGCTCGGAGAATCCTGACTTGAACGAATGCTACAAAATAGGGGATTTGCCGGGAAGCGTTCAAGGTTTGGACGTGGCCGATTTGTATCATGGCGAACGTCTCAACATTATTAAGGAAGCCTATGACAGAGTCATTTCCTTGGGCGGAGAAGGGGACATCGCAAAGTTTATTCTTTATTGCGACCAATCTTTTTCGCTAAGCCTTGACTTGGACAGGTGCTTTAGAAACGCTTTGATTGTGGCGGCGATGAAGAAACCTATTGATGAAGTTCACAGTGAGTATAAATCCAACGATAAATCTGCAAGGGATTTTTTCGCTCTGTCCGCCATGTATTCTCTTTTAACTTGTTTGCCCTTTGGGATTGGAGCGTGGGCCGCGCCTTTGGCAGCCGCGGCGTTTGCCATGGCCATGGTGTACGACGCCATTGCGAATCAGTTTAAAGCCTACCTAAAGGACATGAAGTCTGTTTGGAACGGCTGCAAGATAAATCTTGAAAAATGTATTTTTGACAGGCAGGCAGCTTTTGAACAATGGCAGACGGCGCGAAAAAATTGTGAGACAGAAAGCAAAAAGTTGAACGTTTTGCTAACCGGAAAAGAATTTGATGACGGCAATAAAATAACTTGGAACGACTTTCAAGCGGCGTTAAAGCAAAGCTACGAAACAGGCTCTCTTTGCGTTGATCGTTCATGGTATATGTCTGTTTTTTCAAAAGATTTATTTGACGAACTTTCGGCTAAGGAAGACTTTTTTGATGTCAAAAGCGCAATGCAAAAGATGGAAAGTGTCTTAAAAGATAAAAACGACCAAAAGAAAGGCGCCCTTGAAGGGCGCGTGGCGGCTTTTGACGGCGATTTGCTCTTTGACAAGGGCTCGTATTACAAGGATTTGCTTTCGTTTTATTCAAAAGACCTTTTGTTAGGCCTTCCAATCGCCAAGAATAGAAACCAAGAGTCTTATATGGAGCGAGCGTTCGGGCTGTATAATTCTTTGGCGCAAGAGGCTATGTGGTATTCTGACAAAAACCGTTTTGAGCAAGAGAGGGACATTTGTTCGCTTGTGTACGCTGACATGGATGAACAGCGTTCCCTTTGGGAAGGCAAGAATCAAATAGTCTTAAAAACTGCGGATGCGGATTGGGCTTTTGCTCAAGAGCAAATCAATTTTTCGTATAATTCATGGCAAAATAAATTTTCTTTGGATTATAGGAATGCCAGCCAAGAGTGGGAAAGCAATTACAAAGATTTTTTGGATAAAAAAGATGATTGGATTTTCAAGCAATACTTGTCTTGCGACAGCCAAGCCGACGTTTCTTTTTCGCTTGTAGAAAATTTAAAGCCGTCTTTTGAGCTTGACGAACTTTGCGACATGGATAAGTTTTCTCGTTTGTCGGCATTGACAAGCGCGCTTGGATCTTTTTCGCAAGACGATTTTTGTTCGCAGAATTTTTTTGAAAAAGTCGACATTTCGCTAATAAAAGACTATGGTTCGGCGATAAAAGCGCAAAGGCAGTTGCAGCAAAAAGTTCAAGACGCGGCTGCCAAAGCTGCCTTGCAGCAAAGTCAAGCCGCGCTTGAAAAGCAAATAAAGGGCGCCTTTGACGCGATTCAAACCAAAAACAAAAGCGTCGAGAACTGGGAGCTGGATATGGTCCGCCAAGCCGGCTACACAGTCGATTCTCTGATTCACAGGGACGCAATCGTTGATGTTTGCTTTTTTGGGACAAAAAGGGATAGGCAAACCGTTCACCGCTATGAATGGTTTGCGCCCAGCGCTCCCAGTTATGAAATTGACTTGTCCAACTATTATGGCTCGGGCGATTATTTTATAATGAAAAAAATGGAGGAGGCGCGACAAAAAGTCCAGGACTGGTCGCAAGAAATCTTTGGAACGGACGCAAGCCCAAAAAGCGGCGGCCGCCTTGCCGAACATATAGGCCAGGCTCCTGTTTTTGTGCAAAATATTGATCCGACCGAATCGCGCGAAAGCAATGTCAAGGATTTTGGCTCGGGCCAAATGGGAAAAATTCTCCTTGACTTTCAATGGAATTCCATCGTGTCGGCGGCCGCCGCCTCCGACCTGTCAAGGCCTGTTTACGAGCAAAAATTGATGGATTTAGGCGGCTTTGCGTTTCCAAGCCTTAGGGAAATAATTGGGCTTGTTTGCGACATCGTGTCAAAGTTTCCAATATTTTTCTCTTTTCAATATATTGATGACATAGTTTTTGGAGCGTTGGATGTTCAGCTTGGCTACAAGACCTGGGGCGAAGTTATGGGCGACATGGCAAAACAAGGGATTGTGTCGGGCATTTCCGTGGGAATCGGCTGCATGACATACGCCGCGGGCGAGGTGTTTGAAAAAGGCTCAAAGTTCTTCAAGGAAGCGGCCAACGGTTACTTGAGCAATGTTGCGTCAAATTATGTACAAGCCTTCGACTTTGCCAGCGGAAAAATGGATTGGGAAAGGGCGGCTGCCTCTTGGTATGACGCCGGAGCCATAGCCTCCGCCGCAGGAAGCGTTTTGACGCAGGGGCTTGGCGTCCTGAACAATGTCGACGCAAACGGACTGGCCCTTAATTCTCAGGTATTCGGCAACATTCAGGCCATGAACGCCACGATAGGCTCTTTGGCTGGGCAAGGACTCAACTACTTGGCAACCGGAGACTTTAAGATCAACTTGCTCAACATTAAAGGCGTGGGCATTTTTGAGATTGGAGTTTCCGACGGAGAGTTCAAGGCCGGCGTGGGACGGGGCGGAGCGAATCTTTCTGTACAGAATGTTTTGTCGTCCATCCAAGGAGCGGCGGCCGCGTCTAAAGTTATGAGCCTCAAAAAATCAGGAATCGAAGGCCAGTCTGTCTTGAACGCAACAAACCTTTTGGCTTGGTCGGGCGGAAAGGAAAATGTCGCGCTTGCCTCCGACTTGTTCAAGGGAGAGCGTTCCCTTGCCTTTGAAGAAGATGATTCCGCTCCCGCTTTTGGAAGAACAAAAGACGGCTCAATAATCTTAAACAAGGCGCTTTTGGAACAGGGAAAAGAGGGGCAGGCGATGGTCGCCGCCTATGCGGCCTATCAAAATTTGGCGCAAAAAGATTCTGACGCAAAGTTTGACACGACGCTTGCCTCAATGGCGCAAATATCTTCGGTGCTTGCCGTGGCTTCCAAAGCCTTGGACTTTGACTTGTCGGCGGTTCAAGACAAAAATTCTTTGACCGTTCTGGCCGACGCCTACAAGCAAAACGGAATGGCCGGCGTTTACGCAATTTGCGCGGAAGCCCAAAAGCAAGCGGAGGCTGACGGCCAAAAAAGCGCGAGCCTTGCGCAATTGGCGGACCAGCCTTGGTTCCAAAACGTGGCCGAAAACCGCGGAATCCTTTTGGGCCAAAGCATGACGATGGAAGAATACAACAATGTCGCAAGGCAAACTGCGGCGGATCTTTACGCAAACAAAAAAGTCAAGGAGTTTTTGGACAAAAACGGAGAGAATGTGTCCCCCGACGAAATAAAACGGGTGGGGGACGAGGCTCGCGCCAAGGCCCTGTCCGAAATCGTCGAAGGCGTGGCAAACAAAACATACGGCTACAATCCCGAAACCTACAGCCTCGACATAAAAAATTATGGTTGCACCTTGGCCACCGCCGCCTACATAGCGTATTCAATCACAGGAAAGGTTTCGACCCTCGCCGAGGCCAACGACATTTTGAAAAACCAGGACTTGTTTGTTTATGGGGTGGACAATAACGGCGTCACGCAAAAAAATCTTTTGGCGGCTGGAGACAACTACGCCTCCGCCGTCAACGCTATCGCCGGCGGAGACTATTTGCAAAAGGACGGAAAGGACTTCTCTGTCAACGCCGACATAAAGGACGGCGATGGAAAAGTGATTTCTGACAACCGCCAAAGCATTTTTGACCGCCTTATAAAAAATTCAAAACAGCAGGACGAAGTGTATTTTGCGCACATGCGGGTCAACGACAGCCACTCGGTGTTGTTCGATTCGCTGACTTATACCGACCAAAACAATTACAAGACTTCGACCCTTTCGGTCATGGACCCCTGGCAGGGCGGAAAATACAGCCCCAAGTCATGGAGCGACATAAGCCGCGCCGACTTTTACAAGTTGACCCAAGCCGGAAAGGAATTGTATCAATTGACAAGGGAATCTTTGCGTTCTGGAGAGGCGGCGTGATTCGGGCGGAGGGTACATACCCCGGCGCCTGATTTGGCTATGGCGCTGCAAAAATAAAAAAAAAGGGCTGTCCAAAAAGAATGGACAGTCCCTTTTTTATCGTGGACGATGAGGGGATCGAACCCCCGACATCCTGGGTGTAAACCAGACGCTCGTACCAGCTGAGCTAATCGTCCGTAGGTGAATGACATAATATCAAATTCACCAAAACGTGTCAAGGCTTTTGCTGAACTTTTTAGTCTCCCGAAACAGGATACCGTTCCATCGGATTGACCATTCCTTGCGGGAATAGGAACAAGTCCGTAATCTTTAGGGAGTAATTGGGCCGCGCCGCCGAGCCTTTTAGGATTTTGCTGACCACGGGAACGGTAAAGGCGTAGTTTATCGTGTCGTAGCCGGGGGCGGTGATTATAAGCTCAAAGTTAAAGTCCTTTGTCATGCCTTCTTTTTTGGCTTTTTCGGGCTCCACGCAAAATGAGTAGCCGCCTTCGGTGGCCTTGAAGGTGCTGCAAGGGTTGGACCAAGTTGAGTCCAGCATTTTTGCCGGCTTTCCCTTGTAGTTTATCGTGATTTTGGCGTTGGCCAATGATTCGAATGTCGTTCCGTCGTAGACCGAACCAGAAAAAATCGGGAAGAAGAAGAAGGGGTACTTTCCGCTTATGATTTCCGCGTCGCTTATGTAGGCGGAATCGTGGTTGGGCCTCTTTTGTCCGCTTATCAAGCGGATGCCGTCCATGACCAAAATGTCCACGTCGGCCATTACTTGCTTGGCGGTTTCGAGTTCGCTTTGGGCGTGGTTCACGCCTCTGCCCGAAATAGTGTATTTGGGCGGAATCCTATTCAACACATAGCATTCTGTGTCCATGCGGCAGTTTTCGCAGTCGCAAGTGAGCCAACTGACATTCTCGGCCTTAAGGCGCTCGTAGATGTCGTCCACGTGGGCGCGTACATAGTCTTCCATCAAGTTTGTGACTTTCATAACCTCCATTATAGCGCGCTTTTAAAAAAACGCAAGTTTTTTGCGCGCTTTTGCTAAGTGGAAATTATTGACGTTTGCGCCTTCGGCGCAAAGGCAATAGCGCGCTTTGCCAAAAAAGCAAGAAAATTTATTCGTGCGGAGGGTTCAATACCCCGCTGCTTGCGGCGGGGTTCATTCATTTTTTTTCTTAAATTCTTCCTTAACACTTGACTAAAAAGCCTAAAATTTGATAGAATAAACTCTACATAAATACGCGTTTGTCAGGAATCCCGTTTGCTTGGCGAATGTCGCTTATTGGAAATTTATTTTTTGAGGTTTTAATATGTACGCGCTTGTTGAATACAAAGGCAAACAGTATAAGGCTGAAAAAGGAGCCTTGCTTCAAGTTGACAAAATTGACGCGGAAAAGGGCGCCAAGATTGACATCGACTCAGTTTTGCTTGTCAGCGACGGAGACAACATTAAGGTTGGCGCTCCCTACGTTGGCGGAGCCAAGGTAAAGGTTACGGTGGAAGATTCTTTCCGCGACAAGAAAGTTCTTGTTTTCAAGTACAAGAGCAAGAAGGACTATCACCGCTTGATCGGCCACCGTCAGGAATACACAAACGTTCGCGTTGACGAAATCATCGCGTAATGATAAGCGTCCTGCTTGTCAAAGGCCGTTCCCTTCTTCGCTGCGAGGCGGAAGGACACGCGCTGTTTGACAAAAAAGGCCAGGACATTGTTTGCGCGGCGGCGACAATTTTGTTGAGAACCGCGGCGCAGACTTTGAGTCAAAGGCCTGGGATTAGTTTCAGCGGCGAGGAGCCCGTTCGAGGCAAAATCGCTTTTGAGGCTAGGGCGGACCAAGATTCGGCAAGGGCCGAGATTGAGTTCGCCGCGGACTTTTTGCAAAAAGGCTTTGAAAGCCTTGCAAAAGAGTTTCCGCAAAATGTTCGATTGGAATGTAAATTGGAGGAATAAAATGGGAAGAAGTAAAGGCGGAAGCGGCGCTAAAAACGGCCGCCAGTCAAATCCTAAGCACTTGGGCGTAAAGAGATATGCGGGACAATTGGTCACAGCTGGTTCAATCATCGTTAAGCAGCGCGGCACAAAGTTTTTCCCGGGAGACAATGCTAAGCGCGCCGGCGACGACAGCATTTTTGCTACAGCCGACGGAAAAGTTGTTTTCCACGAAAGCAACAATAGAAAGTACATTTCTATCGTAAACGCGTAACATTGGCTATCGCATAAAACTGCCCGGTTGTATAGGCCGGGCTTTTTTTGTTTTAGTGGAATTTTGAAATGATTCAATTTGCGGACGAAGCGGTAATTACAGTATCCTCAGGCAAGGGCGGAAACGGCTGCATTTCCTTTAGGCGGGAAAAATACATCCCGCTTGGAGGACCTTCCGGCGGCGACGGCGGCAAGGGCGGAGACGTTTACTTTGTCGTAAAGCGCAACATGCGCACTTTGTCAAAACTGCGCCGCCGTCCCATACTCAAGGCCAAAAACGGAACCGACGGAATGAGCTGGGGAAAGTACGGCGCCGCCGGAGAAGATTTGGTCATTCCAGTTCCGCCCGGAACTACCTTGCGCGACGACGAGACCGGCGAGCTGATACATGACTTTACCACCCAAAGCGAAGACGAAAAGTTTTTGCTCCTAAAAGGCGGAAACGGCGGCTGGGGAAACATTCACTTTAAGTCGTCCACAAACCAGGCGCCGCGCATCGCCAACAAGGGCGAGACGGGAATCGTAAAAAAAATCAGGGTCGAGCTTAGCGTAATGGCCGACGTGGGCTTGGTAGGATTTCCCAATGCGGGCAAGTCATCACTTTTGACAGCCTTCACCAACGCGCGCCCAAAAATCGCGCCTTACCCGTTCACAACAAAAATTCCAAACTTGGGCGTTTTGCGGGTTGACGACGACCGCGACATCATCATCGCCGACATTCCAGGAATCATAGAGGGCGCCAGCGAAGGAGTGGGCTTGGGCTTTAAGTTCCTAAAGCACGTTTCCCGAACCCAATGCCTCTTGTTCATAATTGACGCCAGCGACACAAACTATTTGACGGCTTATGAAACCCTAAGCCAAGAAATTGAATCCTATTCAAAGGAGTTGGCAAAAAAGCCCCGCATGGTCTTGTGCAACAAGATTGACATCGAGGGAGCCAAAGAAAACGCCGACGAAATTGCAAGCAAAATAAAAGCCGCCGACAAGGACATAACCGTTCTTTCGGTTTCGGTTTTGAACAATATAGGAATGGCCGCCTTGCGCAACGCCTTGATCCAATTGGTCGACAAGCTGGAAAACAACCAGGCGCCACAAGGCCAAACGCCGGCTCCGTCCGTCAGCTCTTTTATGGCGGAACGTGAGTCCATCGATGACGACGCGGAAATTCAGTATCCGGGGAGCGAAGGTTGAGACTTGCAGTATATGGCGGAAGCTTTAATCCCATCCATTGCGGCCACTTGTCGGTAGCCGACGAGGCTCTTTCTTTGGGGTACGACAAGCTTTTGTTCGTTCCGACATTCATCTCTCCCCACAAGCATTTGACGGCCAGCGTTTCGCCGTCCAGCCGCTTGGCCATGCTTGAGGCCGCGATTAGCGGAAATCCAAAGTTTGAGATTGAGCCATGCGAAATCCAGCGCGGCGGCGTTTCGTACACGATAGACACCATCCACTTTTTGCTTAACAAGTATCGGGGCCGCCTTGACGGAAAAATCGGCTTGGTTATGGGGCAGGAAATCGCTTCGGAATTTCACAAGTGGAAGGAAGTTGAGCAAGTTGCGGGCTTTTGCGACTTGATAATCGCTTCAAGGCAAAATGTCGGCGACAAGCGGGCGGCCACAAGCGTCAACAAGCCGCGCGGAAATTATGTCGGAGGAGTGGACGCCAGCGGCCAGTTTATGGGCGTGGACAAGAGCCGCTTTGTTTGGCCTTACACGGAGCTCAAGAACGTGATCGTTCCTATTTCTTCCACCGAGATTAGGAGCCGCATCGCCCAAGGAAAAAGTTGGAGATACCTTGTTCCCCAAGCGGTTTATGAATATATTGTGACTAACAAGCTTTATGGATGTAAACAATAGATTGGAGCTTGCGGAGCTTACCGAAAGCGTAAGAAAATACGCCTTGGCCGCCGTAAGCGAAGAGCGTTACAAGCACAGCGTCAGGGTCGCGCAGACTTGCGCCAAGCTTTGCGCCCATTTTGGACTTAACGAACAAATAGGCTTTTTTGTCGGAATCGCTCACGACATTTGCAAGAGCATGAGCGACGAGGTTTTGTTAAAGACAGCCGCCCTTGACGGCGAGCCGTTTCTAAAAATAGAAAGTTCGCGTCCGTCGCTCTTGCACGGAAGGGCGGCCGCTGTTTTGCTCCGCGACAATTGGAACGTTGAGGACAAGGACGTTTTGGAGGCTGTGGCCAACCACACCTTTGGAAAGGTTGGAATGAGCGACTTGGCCAAGCTCTTGTACGTGGCCGACAAAATTGAGCCCGGCCGCGAAAACGTTACGCAAGAGTACACCGACCGCCTTATGGCTATGAGCGTCAACCAGATGACAGCCGCGGTGGTCAAAGAGAGCATGGATTACTTAAAAGGAAAGGGCAAAAAGATTGCCGCCGAAACAAAGGCTTTTTACAAGAGCCTTATAGATTGATTTTTGTAGAGGTTTAAGATGGGCTTGAAGCGCGAGCGCAAAGGAATGATTTTTCTCTTTTTGATTGTCGCGATTTTTTTGTCGCTGATAGTTTCGTTTTACGTTTACTTGCGCGCCGATTCCGTAAAGGACAAGCTTAAGACAGACCCGATCATCAAGGCCTTGCTTTTGATAGAGGACGGCTCCAACGTTGTCTTTACCGACGTCTTCTTGGCTTACGCCGAGTCAGGAAAGGGAGCCTTGATAACAATTCCCGAAAACACCGGAGCGATATACGAGTCCCTGGGCCGCGTGGACAGAATTGACGCGGTTTTTAAGGAGAAGGGCATTGACGCTTACAGGCGCGAAATCGAAAAGCTCCTTGACTTGGAATTGTCGTACACGATTGAGATAAAGCTTGAGGACTTTGAGCGCTTGGCCGACTTGCTGGGCGGCCTTGGCGTTTTCATTCCCCAGCCGGTTGACGCGCGGGGGCCGGGCGGAGAAATATGGCTTTTGCCAAGCGGCGCCGTCCGTCTTTTTGGAAGCAAGGTCTCGACTTACATGACTTACTCTTTGGAAACCGAGGACGAAGATTCTGTCCAGGAGCGCCGCCAGTCTATGCTTGTGGCCCTTTTGGCCGCCTTGCGCAAAAACCGCAACATAATTTTCCAGCGCGAAAACTTCAAGCACTTTTCGTCTTGCTTTGCAAGCAACTTGAATCAAAAGGATTTTGCCGAGCTGCTTGAGCTTATCACTCGCATCGACTACGAGCGCATCACCCAGCTTGAGGTTACTGGATTGAACCAAAGCGTCGACGGAAACGTTTTGCTCTATCCATTTAGGAACGGAGACTTCATAAAAGAGGTTGCCAGACGCACCGTTTCCTCCATAATTCAGGCGTCAGGATCCGGCGGCGACCGAACTTATGTTCTTGAAATTCAAAACGGAACAAAAGTTCAGGGCTTGGCGCGCAACACGCAAATTCTTTTGCAGGGAGCCGGCTTTGAGGTGTTGAATGTTTCAAACGCTCCCTCAAACGAATACGAACAAACAGAAATTGTTGACTTGATTGGAAACAAGGAGGCGGCAAAATCGCTCGGAGATTTTATCAGATGCTCAAAAATCACCGAAGCCAAGGTCGCCGCCGAAGGCGAGAATGTCGAAACGCCAAACTTCGACTTTATATTGATCTTGGGCCGCGATTTTGACGGCCGCTACGTTCACGGACAAGTTTCCGCAGAACAAGGAGAAGAATGATTTATGGACAATAAGACAGTGCAGGAAAAGGCCCAGGAGTTGGCCCGCTTGATTCAAGACGGAAAGGGGGAGAACCTTGTCCTCCTTGACATTTCTCAATTGAACAGTTGGACTGACTATTTTGTGATTGCCACCGTTTCAAGCTCGACCCAGTCCCAGGGCTTGCAAAAGCAAATCAAGGACTACATCAAGGATTCGGGCTTGGAGATTCACAAGACCAACAAAAAAATCAATGACGGCGAAGACTGGAATTTGATTGACTTGGGAAGCATAGTAATCCACTTGATGTCAAAGGAGGCGCGCGAGTTTTACGATTTGGAAAAATTGTGGCACGCCGGAACGCGCTTGGATTTTTAGCCTAAGCTAGAATTTTAGGGCGTCAGAGTCGCCGTCGGCGAACTCGTTGTCGGACCAATCCTCATTGAGAATTTCGTCATCATAGGCAGAAAAACTGTCGACGCTCTCGTCGGCTTCAAAGTCACAAGCGTCGTCAGTCGCCAAGTCTTCGCTCACTTCGTCTGTGTACAAAAACTCAACGCTCTCATTTTCAAAGGAATTGGGATCAGCGGACATGTATACCTCGGATGAGTGAAATATATATTTTTTCATTATTTTTGTCAATCAGTTTTGCTTTTAAATGCAGCGTCCAAAGGACGCGGTAAGTCCGCTCGAAATAAATGTTGTTGTTTTTCAAAAGAAACCACGAGCGGCTATTGACAAAAGTTGCGCAATCTGTATAATTGTAAAAACTATGTTGGGTGAAATTTGCGTTGACGCGCCCGCCAAAATAAACTTGGGCTTGCGCGTTCTCCCAAAAAGAGAAGACGGATTTCACGGCATAGAAAGCGTTTTTGCAACTGTGGGCTTGCGCGATTCATTGACCGTTCAGCCCTTGCCGGAACAAAATGTCTGCAAGGTTTTTTGCCAGCAGTCGGACGTTCCGCAAGAAAACACAGTCACTTCCGCCTACAAAGCCGCTAAAAGCGTTTTGGGGCGGGACTTGCCGGGAGTCAGCGTTCAACTGACCAAGCGCATTCCCTTGGGGGGCGGTCTTGGCGGCGGCTCTTCCGACGCGGCGGCTTTGTTGGTCGCCTTGCAAAAACTTGGCGTCGACATTTCAAGCGACGCGGCTTATAAAATAGCCGCCCAAGTTGGAAGCGACGTTTTTTTCTTCCTGAGCCTTGACGGAAAGCCCGACGGCGCCGCCTTAGTTTGGGGAAGAGGGGAATTGGTAAAGCCGATAAGCCCCAGATGTGATTTGCATTACGTTTTGGTTTTTCCAGGCGTTCATTCGTCTACTGCGGAAGCATACGCCGCGATTGACGAGTCCGCGGGAAAGCCTAAAACAGAATGTTTGGCCTTGGACGACCTTGAGGCTGTTTACAGAAGTCCTGTCAAAGATTGGACTTTCGTCAACGACTTCACTCCGGTCATCTGCGCTAAATATTCAAAAGTCCGGCAGGCGTTGGATGACGTAAAAGCCAGCGGCGCCCTGTTTTGTGATATGTCAGGCTCCGGTTCGACGGTTTTTGGCGTTTATGAATCTGCGTCGCAGGCTCAAGACGCCGTGAATCTTCTTTCCGGCAAATGGAACGCAGCTTTATTATAAAAAGTAAAGGAGATGCCTTATGCAAATTACAGAATTGCGCATCCGAAAAGTAACGGGCGAAGGAAAGCTTCGCGCTTACGTGACAATTACATTTGACAACTGCTTTGTTGTTCACAATGTAAAAATTATTGAGGGCAAAGACGGACTTTTTATCGCAATGCCGAGCAAAAAGACCGCCACCGGAGAATACAAGGATGTTGCCCATCCTATCAGTCCCGAATTCCGTTCTGAACTCCAGAACAGAATCTTGGATGATTACAACAGCGGAAAAGTTATCGAAGCTTCCGCTGGAGACGCTTCTTCGGCTGAATAACGGAGAAAACTTGCATGGGCTTTTGCCCTTGCAGTTTCTTAATATACTTTGGGACGTCGGCAAGCGGTAAGCCAACGGTTTTTGGTGCCGTCATTCCACAGGTTCGAATCCTGTCGTCCCAGATTTTTTTATTAAGGTTTTATAGGGGTTAGAAAATGGACTTGACTATCAATGCAAAAACTCGCTCTACAACGGGCCGCGCCAACGCAAGAAGATTGCGCGCTCAGGGACGCATTCCCGCTGTATTGTACAACTCTGAAGGCAAATCGACAATGTTGGACATTGACGAAGTTGAATTCAACAAGATTTGGAGAAACGTCACTCCCTCAACTTTGATCAACGTCACTGTTGACGGAGCTTCTCATGATGTTTTCATCAAAGACGCCGAATACAACATTCGCAACGACAAAGTTCTTCACGCTGATTTCTTTGAGCCGGCCGCCGACAAGGCCATCACAATGAAGATGCCCGTACACTTGGTTGGAACTCCAGCCGGCGTTCTTAAGGGCGGCTTCTTGCTCAAGCAGGCTCCGGAAGTTCAGATTAAGGCTGTTGCCAAAAAGATGCCCGCCCGCGTTGACGCCGACATTTCTGGCGTAAACATTGGCGAAAAGTTCCTCGTCAAGAATCTCAACTTGGGGGACGGTGTAACAGTTATTACCGACGCTGAAGTAGCGTTGGCTAGCGTTAAACCGGCGAGATAATAAAAAGAAAGCCGTCGACTTTCTTTTACCGTCAGGCAGAGCCTCCGTTTTTCGGAGGCTTTTTTTATATGCGCGAGCTTTTGGAATTTGAGCAAAAACTGATTGACTCTATAAAAAGGCTTTTGGACGGCCGGCTGCCAAAAACTTTGGGCGCGGCTGTTTCCGGCGGAGCGGATTCCGTTAGCCTTCTTTGCGCTTTGGCCAGGGCAAGGGATTTTTGGAAGGATTGCGGCAAAAAAGATTTTCCTAAAATCGTTTGCGTGACGGTGGACCATTCCATAAGGCCCGAGGCGGAAAGTTCCGGCGACGCGGCCTTTGTCCAAGACTTGTGCAAAAACTTGAACGTTCCCTGTTGCGTAAAAAAAATTGAGCGCGGCCTTGTCGAGTCCTTGGCCGCCGAGCGGGGAAAGGGCTTGGAAGACGCCGCCCGCCTTTTGCGCTACCAAAAGTTTGAGGACTTTGCCAAAGAAAGCGGCGCCGATTTTGTTTGCCTGGCCCACAACCAAAACGACGCGCTCGAAACTTTGCTTATGCGTTTTTTGCAAGGCTCGTCGGGCCAGGCGGCGGCTGGAATTGCGGCCAAACGGGGAATCTACTTACGGCCGCTTTTGGAAACAAGCCGCCCTCAAATCGAAGAATATTTGCAAACAATAAATATGGACTGGCGGACTGATTCCACCAATAGCGACAACTCTTATTTTAGGAACAAGGTGCGAAACCTTTTGGCGCCGTTTTTGGACCAAAACTTTGACGGCTGGAAAAAGGCGCTTTTGTCGGGCGGCGAAAAAGCTTATTTTGAAAGCGAGGCCCTTGACGGATTTTTGGACCAAGCGCTTTTGCAAAACCAAGATTGTTCGCAAGAACATAATTCCGGCGGACAAAACCAAGATTGTTCGCAAGAACAAGAAGGCGCCGTCTTGGAGATTCCGCGGGCCTTTTTTGAGGGGCTTCCAATCGCCCTGCGCCAGCGCTTTTTGTACCGTTCCTTTGACAAAATGCGCCTTGAGGAGCGGGTTCCGTACTCGTTTGTCCGCGCCTTGTCCTTTTGGCCCCAAAAAGACTTTAAAAATGCGGCCGCGGCGGGCCTTGAGGCGGTGTCAAAAAAAGATAAAGTTTTTTTAAAAAAATCCAAAAAAGAGGCGACTGAATCAGGTTTTTTTGATATAATAGTAGGAAAGGAAGGCGCGGCCAAAACCTTTGTGGAACGGACCCGCGCGGTTGGCGATAAAATATGAAAAAGATTTTTAAGACTTTTATATTGGCTCTTTTTGTTTCTTTGGCCGGATTTGCGTTCGCGCAAAATTCTTCTGGCGGCTCTGACTTTAGCGCCCAAAAGGCGAACAGGCAAACCGCCTTGCGCTATTTGCGCCTTGCCAAAAATTACGCGATTCAGGGCGACTGGAAAAAGTCCTTGGCCGCGGCTACAGCCGGAAACAATTACGACGCGACGGTCGCCGACCTTTGGTATTTGATCGCATTAAGCCAATACAACGAAGGCGCCACAAGAAAGGCGGTTTTGCCTGTCCTAAAAAATTCTCTTGGCGGAGCGGAGTGGGTCGACTACAACAAAAGCAGCGCGCGGATTTTTTACGCGGACCTTCTTTGCGCGACGGGAAAGGCAAAAGAGGCCTTGGAAATTCTTGACCAGAGGCCCTTCATTTATTCCGCCGACGCCGACTATGTAAGGATAAAGTCCTACTACACTTTGGGAGACGCCGCCAGCGTCGAAGCCGCGCGCGAAAAGGTTGACGTGAGCCGCCGCATTTATCCAGCCGACGAGCGATTTCCCAATTTGTTTTTTGCCTACGAGTACAGAATCATGTACCAAAAAAATTACGAGACCGGCACTTTTGACTATATGCCTTTGTCTTCGATTGGACGAAAAACAGCGGACTACTTTATCACCCGCGTTCCCGAATACAACAAGCAAAATCCAGAATTGGAAGTGTACGCGGCGATTTTTGCCGAAGGCGAGCAGAGAACCCGTTTGTTAAAGGCCTTTGACGCGCGCGGATTTAAAAGCCCAATATTTGCGGCCGCGGCCTTGGAGGACGATGTCTTTACGGAGAGCCAAGCCTTTGACTACTTTTTGGACTTTATGGACAAGGGCGTTGACTTGTTCGACTTGGAGCGGTTCGCTTCGGTCCTTAAGACAAGCGAAGGCAAAAAAAGAATGTACGACTACCTCAACGCCTATTGCGGAACCTTGTACATAGACACAAACCGAACCTTGGAGCGCAACGTCACTATTTCTTACAACCGCGGCCGCCCTGCCAAAATCGTTTACGACGCGGACAACGACGGCGGAGACGACTGGACTGCCGAGCTGGATTTTGGCGTTCCCAAGAGCGCCCACTTTGAGGACAAGAAAATCGACGTTTATTACGGAACCTATCCAAGCCCGATACGAATTGTCTTTGAAGAAGTTCCTGGCGAAGAAGGAATCACGATTTTCAATTTGGCCGACGAGACTGTGGACGCGCAAATCTTTACAGTAAAGCCCGATGAGTTTTTGGCGGCCGCCGGCTTTAGCAAGAATTTTTACATCGTTGACGAGACAAGCCTTTGGAGCGGAACGACGCTCTTTGACATTGACCGCTTGATCATTTCTATAAGCAGCATGGAAAAGCCGTCAAAGGAGCGCGATGGGGCGATAGTCCGCTTTTCTATGCTGGACGGCTCTCCTTACGCCGCCGACTATTTGGTTGATGGAAAATTGTACGCCCGCGCGCAGTTCGCCAAGCCTTTGACAAGAAGCGTGGACCGCGACGGCGACGGCATTTTTGAGACGACCGAAATCTACGCGGACAACGACGGCTCTGTCGTAATAAGCAAGGACGACGCGGACGCGGCCAGCCAAAACATTTGGGGCAGCCCCGTTCCAAATCCGATGATTTATTTGCAGTCAATTCACATTGACCGCAACGGAGACACGCTCCCTGACTTTGTCGAAGAGTATATGACTAACGGCGGCCGCCGCACCGCTTGGGATTCCGACTACGACGGAAATTGGAACGTCCGCTACACGCTTTATCCGCAAGTCGCCGGCGAGAAGGTTGTCGAGTTGACGGAGTTTTACGTTCAGGGAGCGGATAAAAAGGTTCCTGTTTCAATAAAGCTTTCAGACGGCTCTCCGACAGAAATTAAGGTGGACGGCGCCAACGTTCCTGTTACAAAAGGCTCCAAAGATTGTTTTTATTGGGTGGACGCCGCGGGAACGGAAAGCCAAGAGCTTAATGTGATTGGCTTTATGAACGGCGTCGAGCAAGGCGTGGTTTGCCAGCTTGACAGCGGAGACTATTTCTTGCAGGCGGTTTTGATAGGCCAAAATATTTTTGCCCGCGCGCTTCCAAAAAGCGACGAAGTGAAAAGAATTCAAAAAGAGAATTCCGCTCCAAATAAAAAAGACTAGAGTTTAAGATGACAAAAAAATACGCCGGCATTTTTGCCTTGTCGACATTTCTTGCTTTTTCTTTGCTTGTCTGCGCGTGCAAAACAAGCCCGCTCCCCAGCAAGCCTGAGGAAAATTTTGACTACACGCAAAAGGACGTTCACGACGCTGAGGTCAAGCGCGTTTACGAGATGCTGCAAAATAATCCTGTGGAAGCTTTGTGGCGCGCGACTATTTTGGGCGACAAGGCTATAAGCGACGAATGCGCCGGCTATGCGCGGGACGCTTTGGCTTCGCATATTGAGCAAAAAGATTATGTCGAGGCGTGGACTTTTTACAATTCGCTTGGGGCCGCGGGCTACGGAGACTTAGCCGAAAAGGTCATGGACAAGGCCGCCATGCGCAAGTTTTACTTTGACGGCGTCCCCGGCATTTCTGGCGGAACGCAGCCGCGCTTGGAAAAGATTTCGGATTACATTCAGGGAACGGTGACCGTTTGGGTTGACCTTGGCATCAAGGTGCAAAACGGAATGGGATACGCCGCCCGTGTTATAGGCTCGGGCTTTTTTATCGACCCGCGCGGCTACATTGTCACAAACCACCATGTCATCGAAGAGCTTGTAAACCCCAAAAGCTCCGGCTACGGAAAGGTTTTTATAAAGATGGCCGAAAATTCCGACCAAAGAATTCCCGCGCGGGTTGTGGGCTACGACAGCGTTCACGACTTGGCCTTGCTAAAGACTGAGGCCAAGGTTCCTTACGTCTTTAATTTGGGAGCGCAGTCCCAGCTGAGCGTTGGCAGCGTAATTTACGCCATCGGCTCTCCTTTGGGCTTGGAGCGAACGCTTACAAGCGGCGTAGTTTCTTCTTCGGACAGAAAGCTTTTTACGACAGGAAGCGTAGTTCAAATCGACGCGGCCGTAAACTCCGGAAACTCCGGCGGCCCTTGCATCGACAAAAACGGAATTGTGCAAGGCGTTGTCTTTGCAGGAATTGCCTCTTATCAAGGCTTGAATTTTGCCATTCCAATCGAATACCTAAAGCAAGACCTTCCAATTTTGTACAGGGGAGGCGAGCGAAAGTTCCCCTGGATCGGCGCTTACGGACACACGGCCAGAGCCGGTCGGGTCAACTATGGATTGGAAGTCCAGTACATAAAGCCCGGCAGCGCGATGGCCCGCGCCGGAATGAAAGCCGGAGACGTTGTGGTGAGCCTTGACGGAAAAAAAGTCAGCTCGCTGGAAAACGCGCAGGACATTTTGCGCGACCACGTTCCTGGAACTATAATCTCCTGCTCCTACCTTGAGGGCGGCTCCTACGAGGCGCAAAAAGAATGCCTCTTGTATTTGTCGGAACGGCCAAAAAATCCGGGCTATGCGGTTTACCAGGGCGACATGGTTCAAAATTCATTTACGGCAATTTTTGGAATGGAGTTGACTCCTTCTTCCGCGGAGAACAGCAAGACTTATTTGGTAAAGCGTGTAATCCCCGGAAGCGCGGCTGATGAAAACGGCTTTTCTGAAAACGATCCGCTTACAATCGGCCGCATTCAATTTAATGACGACAAGAGCGCGATTATGGTCGCGTTCTCAACAAAAAATAGACGAAACGGATACCTTGACATAAACGTAGGCATGCAAGCCATGTTGGACAGTCCGTATTATTTTTAACAGGAAGAAAAAATGGTAGAAATGAAATGCAAGCGCAACTTTTGCATTGTAGCGCACATTGACCACGGAAAATCGACTTTGGCGGACCGCCTGATTCAAAAGGCAAAAATCATCGACGACCGCCAAATGATGAACCAAATATTGGACAACATGGACATCGAGCGCGAGCGCGGCATCACGATAAAAAGCCAGGCTGTGACGATTCCCTACAAGGCCAAGGACGGCCTAGACTACGAGCTCAACTTTGTAGACACGCCGGGCCACGTTGACTTTAGTTACGAGGTAAGCCGCGCGATAGCCTCTTGCGAAGGCGCGCTCTTGTTGATCGACGCTTCCCAAGGCGTTGAGTCGCAAACCGTAAGCAATATGTACATGGCGCTTGAGCAAAACCTTACGATCGTTCCTGTAATAAACAAAATCGACCTT
>JAFZLA010000051.1 GCA_017551705.1 Treponema sp. | reverse complement strand
TGCGACAAAAGGACAATCGCCGCCGTGTCGGGGTTGCGGGCAAAGTACAAAGACGACGAGCTGCGGGCGATGTAGTCCGAGCCGTTTGAGTTGGCGATTACGTCAAGCAAAAGAAGGGCGTTGGAGCGCATTTGCGTTATAGTGTTTTTAACCGCGCTGGCAGAGCGGGTGTTGGCGTCAAAGTTTGTGTTCTCAGCGGTGATGCGGACATCGTCGCTTACAAAAAAGTTTACCAAATACGTGATGGCGCCCAATGAGACAATTACCAATATTGAAACAATGAGCACCAACTTGATGCCGATTGGAAAGCGGATCTTGATGGTCTTTTCCGCGCCTTCTTTTTTCTCGTTTTCTTCTGCCAAAATATCGCCCCTATTTTAAAACTATACAATTATAATGAATTTTGCGACTTTGTTCTATATATAGCCGCCGCAAGCGGTTCAAAGACCAAAATCGCGGGGGCAAGGCCGCGCAAAAAGGGCGCGGTTACCCCTATCATTACATTATCGGCGAAATTTGAGGATTTCTTAAATTTTTGGGGGAACAGAGCGAGCGTAAAAAAAGCCGGACCGCCCCAGCGCGAGGCAATCCGGCGATTGCAAACCTAAAATTATTTTAGCTTTTAGCGAATTTTAAGAAGGTTCTTTTTCCCCCAAAACTCAAAATCCCATCTATAAATTCCGCTTGTTTCAACAGGAAGGTCGAACACTATATGCCAAGTTACATAAAGCGTGTCTTTGCCCCTCTCATCAAATAATTCGTTGAACGCGCGGGAATCCCAATACTTAGAGCTATCCCAAACAAATTCATCCACCGCGCCGGGGATGTCGTATCCAGCAAACCAGGGAATTGCATAGTCAGTCCACCAATCAACGGCGCCGTCTTTCAACTCGCTTTGATTTGTCGCAAAAAAATTGCATCTGGTTCTAAGATTTTGAATTTTTCCAACAGGAGGCTCAAGGCCTTCCACTTTTATCGTTGGCTTTTTTCCATCGTAAGACACTATGATTTCGTCATGCTTCGGCGCTTTTTCAATTTCGCCAATTCCGTCATTAGCCGCCACGACAAGCTTTTCATATATGATAGATTCTCTCAATCTTCCGTCATAAGGTTCTATCTGAACTTTGTACTCGCAGAGCTTTCCAGACTCGCAAAGCGGCCAAAAGGCGGTCACTTCTTCCTTGCCTTCCGACAAGTCTAAAGTCGCTGTCACGCATCCATTTGAAAGGCCTCCCGAAGTGCTGATAGTGACTTGGCTCCAACCTCTAATCTGTGGCTCCCCCTGCGTATAAGAACCGTTGCCTTGTCCAACTTCCTCATAGTGAGTACTACGGGAGGCGTAGTCGCCTCCGTATGCCGAAACATATTCTCCGTTTTCATTTTTTTTGTATGGGGAACTTCCATCGCCTACATAGTCATATTTTTCCTTAAGATTGCCATTGCCCGCGCCAACAGACTTATAGCCCAACCAATAGTCGCCAAGCTCGGGTGGCACAACCAAAACATATTCGCCATTTTCATTTTTTTTGTATTGGCCATTTCCCTCGCCTGCATATACATATTCTTGCACAATGTCGCCATTGCCCGCGCCTACATCCTCAAAGCCAGCAAAAGTATAGTCGCCTACATAGGGCGCGCTAACATATTCACCATTTTCATCTTTTCTGTATGGGCCATTTCCCTCGCCTACATATACATATTCATATTTTGGCTCAAAGTTGCCATTGCCTTGGCCAACATAATTGTAATTGTATATAACGTTTCCGTTGGCGTCTCTCGCATATTCATACTTAAAGCCTGCTTCCGTCGGCTGTGTGATTGTAAACTTCAATCCGCCAGCGACTTTCTCAACCTTAGCGTGTTCTGTCTGCAAAATTTCGGCATTTTGGGAAGAACCTTCCCCGCCGATGTTCACGGTCTCGATGTTTTCCTTTACAACAGGCTGGCCGCTCGCCGTGAAATTAGCAGGAATGGTTATAGACAGAGCGATGGAACATTTTATTGTAGGCGTTGTGGCCGTAACTTTTATTACAAGAGAAGTCTCTGACGCCGAAACTATTGAGGCCTTAAAATCTACAAATCCGTTAGCGACCGAGCGCGCAACCGTCTTGCTGCTAAACCATTCGCTCACGTCCTTTCCGGCGGAAAGGCTTGCGACGCCAGCCGCGCTTAATTTGTCTGAAGCGGCGGACAAGTCTATCGTCAATTTTTTTTCATACTTGCTGCCAAGACCATAGCCATTCCCGGACGCTGCGCTCGACCCGCCGTCAGACGCGTTGGAGCAGCCCGCAAAGAACAACGTAAGTCCAAAAACCGCGACAAGAGCGGCCGCCAAAAAGAACTGTTTTTTCATTGTAGAGCACCTCACTTTTTACAGTTAAAATCACATTTTTAGGCAAAATTTCGATAAATTTCGCCTATTAAACTGTAAATATTATAGTTTAATAAGCGTATTTTGTCAAATTTAATTTTAATACGCCTATTAAACTATAAAAAAATTGGTCGCAAGGCTTTATTATGGAGAAATGGGCGTTAGAGAAACATTCAAAGAAAACTTAAAATATTGGCGCGCCAAGGCCAATTTAACGCAAGAGCAGCTTTCCGAAAAAATAGGCTACGGCAGCGGCTACATTTCCGAAATAGAAAGCCGCGACATTTTCCCCAAACCCGAGACCATCGATGCAATCGCAAACGCCCTTAACATAACTCCAGCCCAACTCTTTGAAAGCCAAGGCTGCCCCAAAAACACAATTGCCTTTGACAAAGAAAAATTTATCCAACAAATTTCCAGCGGCCTCTACCAAAAGTTGAACAGCAGCATGATAGAATATTTTGACAGTTCCGTCGGAAAAATATAAAGCCGGCAACTCAAGAAACCACAAGACAAAAACTTCAATCTGCGCTATAATTGCGACATAGAAGAAGGCGGTTCCATGAACAAAGACTCTTTTGAATTCATAGTCTATATTCTCCACGCTTGCTCAAATAAATGGGCACGGCTTCCTTCCGCCGTATACAAAAAGCTGAGCGAATCAAATTGCATAAACCAATTTTTAATTCCACACTACGACATTCTGCATACGCAGGGAACGCAATTTGTCGTAAGCGACATCGAAGACTACTTGACCGCGCGAGGAATCAAAATATGATTGTTTACCACGGTTCGACAGAAATTGTAAAAAAGCCCGACACTGAGCATTCTCTGCGCGCATTTTGACATTTGTTTCTTACCAAGAGGTCTAAGTATGGAAGAAGAGCTGCTAGAAAAAAATTACCAAGAACGCCTCGAAGAACGAATAATCGCTCAAATCGCCAAAACAAAAAAGATTCCACTTTCTGACGCGATGGAATTATATTACCACAGTTCCATCGCAGACAAAATCGCCACGGGCTTGTACGGAATTCAATACCTTGACTACAAAATTCTAGCCCAATTGGCGCTTGAAAACTAAAAATCCAGCTCTTTGTGTTCCAGGCGCCAGTTGATGGCGCGGGTCAGGTAGTCGATGTAGGCGGGGTCCTTGCACATGTTCTTGCCTTCCACGTCAGACAGCTTGGCAACGGGGCCGTCGTTGCATTCGGTGACTTTCATCACTATGTTGAGCGGCTCCACGTCGGTGTCGTTGGCAAGGTAGGTGCCGATTCCAAAAGCCACGCGGGCATTGTCCTTAAAATGCTTGTAAATCGCCGTGGCTCGCTCAAAGTCCAGGCTGTCGCTGAACATAAGCGACTTGGTCTTGGGGTCGATGCCAAGCGACTTGTAGTGCTCGATCATGCGCTCGCCCCAAGCGTAGGGGTCGCCCGAATCGTGGCGCACTCCGCTAAAGAGCGTGGCGTAGGTTTTGCGAAAGTCGCGCAAAAACACTTCCGTTCCAACTGTGTCGGTAAGGGCGATTCCGTTTAGGACGCCGTATTCCTTGACCCAGGCTTCCAGCATGAACCAGTTGGAATACGCGGGGTTGCGCTTGCGGTCGCCCTGCCCCACGCATTGGACAAATTCGTGCGCCATCGTTCCAATCGGCTTTACGCCCATTTTTTTGGCAAGCAAAACGTTGCTGGTTCCGACAAAAGTGGATTCCTTAAAGCCGCCCGCGTTTTGGGCGTCAACGATTTTTTGAACGGCGTATTCCTGGGCCTCGGCGCTAAGACGGCGGCGCATGCCAAATTCCGAAAAGCCGCCGAGCGTCCAAGTTCCGTCGACAAGGGCGGCGACTTTTTTGTCAGCGCGCGACTTAAAGCTTTTTAAAAGTTCGTCGTAGTTGTGGGCCATCCTAAAGTAAACTTCGTTGACTATCGCAAGGGTGGGAATTTCGTAAAAGGAAGTGTTGGCCCAAGTGCCAAAGGTTTCTATTTCAAGCCCGCAGCCTTTGTCTGTGGCGCGAATCGTAAATTCTTCAAAGCGGGGATGCCACAAGCGCAAGTAGTCAACGTAGTCGCGCTTGATCCATTCGATTTTTTTTAGGTAGGCCAGCTCGTCTTCGTTAAAAGAAAGTTCGCAATACGCCTTTATTTGGCTGCGGATTTCTTCCACCATCTCCGGCGTGAACTTGACGCCCTTGTTGCGGCACTTAAAGTCCCACATCGTCATATAGCTTGGGAACTGGTGGAATATCGCCTGTCCCATGCTGAACTTGTACATGTCCGTCTCAAGCAAACTTGTGATTATTTGATGCATTTGTGTTTACTCCAACCAATTTCATCTTTTTTTTCGATAATAACAAACGAAACAATAATTAAACATCTACTTTATATTCTGTCTAATATCTTCAATAAGTTTTGACAAAGGCCTTACATAATCCTTTGTACCTTCATTCTTTTTATACTTTTGAAACATCGGACTTTCGTCCAATAAGTAAAATTTTTGTCGTTGACTGCCAAGTGAAACAATCTTATCATCAGATAAATCATTGTCCAAAGTAATCAAATGCCATATTTCCCTTACTTTCTTTTTTGAAAGAACATCTTTGCTTATAGAAACTTGTTTCCAGCGTTCTCTCAAAGTTCGTTTGCAACTAATGCCTATTATCCAGCCATCCTTGCACTTAAACCATTTGTCGACTTCAAAGTCAAAGTCTAAATGCTCAGGGCCATCGGATGATTTAAACTTATAAAAATCAAATAAAAATGAAGTGATATCTTCAAGAGACTTACCTCCACGAGACTTCCTTTTCTGCCCAAGCCGTCTTTCGAATTCCTGCACAAATGCGGTCATAATAATACCATCGTCAACACTGTCAT
>JAFZLA010000050.1 GCA_017551705.1 Treponema sp. | reverse complement strand
GAGCGACGCTCACAATCGCGCTTTGGCCGGCCTTTAAAACTTCCTCGCCCTTTTCCGCGCTTTCTTGCGCCTGCTTTTTCTTGGCCGGCTTAATGTCCTCGATTTTTGCCTCGCCTTCGATTACCTCGACCACCGCCTCTTGCGGCGCTTGCTCTTTTTGCTCGGCCTTGGGAGCGGCTTTTGAAATGACAATTTTTACTTGCGAATTTGGCGCGGCGGAAATTTTCTTTTTTCCTGTCTTGATTGTGGCGGCGGCTTTTTCTTCGGCTCCGCTTGTAAGAAGAATTTCTCCGCCGATAAATTCTATCGCGCTTTCTTTTTTATTTCCGTAAATTTGAACCAAGGAATTTTATTTAAGCTGAATCTTTGAGCCGGAATCTTCAAACTCCGCGCATACTTCCGAATCCGCCGCAGTCCTGATTTTGTCGCCGTTGTAAACGGGGCTTAGATTGTTCAACTTTTCCCAAATGTCGTTGTCGATAAATTTGCGCTGGGCCGTGTTACGCTTATAAGAAATTTTTGCCACAGCGCTTTCGTCGCTCTTTAGGCTGAATGAATTTATGTCCCTGTAATAAAGGCCCAAAGAAAAGGCCGCGCCTAAAGAGCAAAGTATAAAAATAAACCAGTCAGCTTTTTTAAGCTTGTACGCTGTACTTTTTTTCATCCGTTTTTAAAAAAGCCGCCCTTGTCGGGCGGCTTAATTTTATTCAAACTTAAAGAGGTAAGGACCTTGAACTTTTGCGTCAAAAGAATAGACGCTTAGGCACAAAGCCTTGCCTGGCTTTGAAACAACAAATTCCCAAGCCTCGTCAACGGGGCCTTTGGTGTAGCGCTTCATTTGCAAGCCCTGGCTCCAGTTGTGCCATCCGTTTTCGGGATCAAGAAGGTCAACTTCCAAATCGCCTGTGTCATATACGCAAGTTCCCTTTAGCTTGAGCTGAATGATGTCGCCAACTTTTGGCGCGCTCGGGAGCAAGTCCGTAAGGTCAACTCTGCTGCAATAGTGGTCAGAGCCGGCCCAATTTTCCTCAGCGGCAAGCGCCAAAAAGCGGCTTTTGCTCATGTCAATCGAAATGACTTTGCCAAGCGGGTCGTTTGTGGCGATGACTTTCTTTACGTAAATCTTTATGCCGTCAAGCCTGTTCCAATCTTCGTCGCAAGCAAGAACTCTCAATGCGTCGATGGCCGGAGCTTCGGCGTCGCGGAAGCACATCACGCCATTTACAAAAGCGTCGTAGCCCTTGATTGCGGGCGTTCCGTAAATGAGGCCCTGGAAACTGGCGGGGCTCTTTCCAATTGCCCTTATGCTTACAGTGGCTGTTTTGGGCGGCATTCCGGTTTCGGGATCGTCATCGCCGAGCAAAGCGTCAAAACTTACGATTCCGACTTTTTTTGCGTCGGGGCTGTAGCATTCAATTTGCAAAAATTTGTAGCCGGCAAGGTCAATTTTCTTGCCCAACTCAATCTTGGCTCCCTTTTCTCCGGCGGCCTCCATAAGAGTTCCGTTGGAATCTGGAGAAACCCAAATTTCTTTTGGCGCCTTGCCCTTGGGCGCGGCGAAAAGCGCGGCGGCCGCAAACAAGCAAAGGGCGCCGGTCAAAATTCTTTTATTTGTTTTCATACTGTTCATTCTCCTTGGCAAGTCGCCTTATTCCAAAACGATGATGTAAGGGCCTTTGAATTTTTCTTCAAAGCTGCACAATTCCAGCAGCAGCCCGCCAGCGTCTTTTTCAATGATAAAGTCAAAAGTTTCGTTGACATCTTGGTCCTTTTTGAGTCCTTCCAAATATACGGGGAAGCTTGCGTCCTTCCAAGAGTCGTTGGAAACGTCCATGATTTTAAAAGAAAGGTTTCCCAAATCATACGCGTTCTTGCCTTTGATTTTGACCTGGACAACGTCGCCTTTTTTGACAGTCGCGGGCACAAAATCTTTGAGATTGACATGGCCGTAGTAGTGGACGGAATTGTCATGCTCCCAAACGCTCTTTTCGTTTATGGCGACAAATCTCTTTTTGCTAAGGTCAACTTTGTAAGTTTGTCCAAGAGAATCGTTTGTGGCCGTGATTTTTTTGACGTAAACCTTTACGCCGGCAACGTCGCTATTGTCGCTCTGTTTCGCGGAGATTGTAAGTCCCGCCACAACTTGAGCCTCGGGCTTTCGCACGACAAGCTTTCCGTCCTGCCAATGGTCGTAGCATTTGTTTCCGCTAAGAATTACGCCTTGGAACGCGGCAAGCTTTTTTGTAACGCCGTAAAAGTCGGCCCTTCCGCATGAGTCCCAGTCGTAGTCGTCATTCTCTTCGGGAGAAAACTGCAAGCCGACAAAGATGTGGTCAAATTTTTTTTCGTCGGGGCTTGAGATTTCGATTTGAAAGTACTTGTAGCCGGAAATGTCAATCTCGTCTTTAAGGTCAAGATACGCCCAACCGTTTGAGTCTGTTGTTAAAAGAGTTCCGTTTTTTTCTTTGGCAACCCAAACATCCTTAGGCGCTTTAGCTTTGGCCGCAAAAAGTTCAGCAGAAAGG
>JAFZLA010000049.1 GCA_017551705.1 Treponema sp. | reverse complement strand
AATGCGCAAGAAAGAGCCCAGGCGCGGGCCTTGGTCCTTTGCCACAAGCGCTTGGTAAAGCGCGGTGAACAAGGCCTTGGCTTCGATTTGCATGTCGGTGGCGATGTCGTAAATGGCCTGCTGGCATTCCTTGTCCATCGTGAACGTGTCCAGCTTGGGAACAACCTCGTCGCGCACGCGGCGGACAGCGGTGAGCATTTGTTCGCTAAGCTCGGGCTTTGAGCCGTCCGTTCGCAAGGCAAAGCAAAAGTCGGGCGCGCAGTCGGGAGCAGAGTGCTGAATCCAGAACCAAGCGCAGGCGGCTCTTCGGCGCAAGCGCTCCTCTTGCTCGGGCTTTACGTCGCCCAAAGACTTTATCACGGCGTCGACGTCGCCCGAATACGTTTGCAAGAGCGTCGTCAACATTCTAAAGGTGATTTGGTATGGCATCGTCTCGGGAATCTTTCCGTCGATTTGGCTTAGTATGTAAATGCGCTTTTCTTTGTTGAACTGGTCGTCGCTCTTTGCCTTGTCGACGCCGTAAACAATGCGCTCGGTTTTGTCGTAGTCTTCGTAAACTTTAAGAACGTCAAGGTCAAAGCTGATTGCGAACTCCGTGTTGGGGCGGGTTCCGGCAAAGATGTAGCGCAAAACCTCGGCTTGGTAAACGTCGAGCGCGTCGGGGAGCGCGATTACTTTTCCTTTTGAAGAAGACATTTTTCCGGGAACGCCTTTAAGGTTTACAAAGTCGTAGCGCATTGTGATGGGTGCGTCCCAGCCGTAAACTTTTTTGGAAACGAGCTTTGCAGTGTCGTAGCTTCCGCCCGGGCTGATGTGGTCTTTTCCGCCAGGCTCAAAGACTACCTTTTCTTCGTTCCAGCGCATTGGCCAGTCGACGCGCCAACCCAATTTGGCGCCTTGGAATTTGCGGATGTCGACTGTTTCTTCGCAGCCGCACTCGCACTTGTATGTAAGTCCGTATTCGCCGTCGTAGCCTGTGATTGTGGTCGTGTCCTTGTTGCACTTTCCGCAGAAAATGCTGACTGGCCAATACACGTCTTCCGCCTTCATCTTGTGTTGCTCGTCGCGGTATTCGTTAAGGCATTGTTTGATGAGCTCGCGGTTTTGGAGCGCCTTTTTCATTCCCTCGGCGTAGCGGTTTGCGCGGTAGCGGCTGGCCTGGTACAAAAATTCGGGCGCGATGCCTACGCGGGGGAGTTGGGTTTCGATGTCGACCTCGTGGTGGCGCGCGTAGTTTTCGTCGCGGCCTGTTGTGTCGGGAACCATCGTTATCGGGAAGCGCAAATATTTTTCCAAAGTCTCGGGGTCGGGCATGTTGGCGGGAACCTTGCGGAACACGTCGTAGTCGTCCCAAGAGTAGATGAAGCGCACGTTCTTGCCTCGGTCGCGGAGCGCGCGGACAACCAAGTCTACGGTGATGATTTCGCGGAAGTTTCCAAGATGGACGGTTCCGCTGGGAGTGATTCCCGACGCGCATGTGTAGGAATCGCGGTCGCCTTTTTCGGCGATGATTTTGTCGGCCATTTGGTCGGCCCAATGACATAGCAGGGGATTTTTTTCTTGACTCATAATTTATACCTCAATAAATAATTTTAAAAGATTGGATAGCACTCAAAGCCGGCGCTGCGCAGTTGGTCGCCGATGTTGCCCTTGGCGTTTTCGTCAACCACGACGATGTAGTATGTGGTTCCGCTGGGGCGCGTTTCTTCGGTGATGTAGGGCTTAAAGCCTTTTTCCTTTAATCTGTCGCAAAGGCCCTGCGCGTTGTCGCGGCTTTTAAAAAGCCCCAGCTGCTGCTTCTTTATCTTTTCGCCTTCGCCGGAATCGGCAGGGCTTGCGCCCGCGTCGGAAGGCTTTTCAACTTCGATTGTTTGCGACTCGGCGGCATTCTCCGCGGCGGCTTCAAGGGCCTTTCCTTTTTTGGGCATAAAGTACCAAAAGGGCGCTGGCGTCATTTGAACGCTTCCGCCAACGATGGCCGCTTCGGGACTTTTTGGAAAGGCTTTTCGCAATTGCTTTCCGTAGGCTTCCTGGCCTGTGATGTACCAAAGGGTCAGCAGGACGCTGGGCTGGACGGATTTCATCGAAGGAAAGTCCGAGTAAGCCTTTAAGAGGGTTACGCTTTCGTCAAGCTGGGAATTGGATTCGATCTGGCAAAGGCGGCTCCAAACTTCGTAAAGCTTTATGTAAGCCTGTATCGTTTCGTCCTGCGAATTGCGGACGGCTGAATTTAGATAGCTGTCTGCTGTGGCGGAGTCGCCCGAACTAAGCGCGCACCTTACCGCGTCCAAAACCAATTGCGGGCTGGTCTTTTTTGGCATGCCCTCGACGTTTGGAGCGGAGATGCCGGCCGCCTGCGCGTAGGATGCCGAGGCGTCCTTGTAGGCGCCAAGCTGTTCCTGCAAGCCGCCTAAAAAGGCCAAGAGCGCGCGCTTTTGGGCGGCGTCCTTTTGCTGGGGAATTTGCTTTTTAAGGTAGTCGACCGACTCGCCCGCGCCCGAAAGGTCCAAGGCCTTTTTGGCTATCTCTTTTGCCGAACTTTGGGCAAAGGCCGAAAAGGCGCATAAAAGGGCGGCGGCGGCAAAGGCTGCGCGCTTCATTTGCTTTCCTGCTGGGCTGAATTTTGGGCGCTTGCGTCGGCGGGCGCGCTTTTTGAGGCCTTGCCGGGCTTTTTGCCAAAGACGCCTTGCGCCTTCGCTTTTGCCTCTTCCAGCCTCTTTTGGCGGTTTATCTGCTTTTCAAGCTGCTTTTTTTCGTTTTGCTCAAGGCGTTCGGCCAAGGCGCGCGCCTGCTCTGGGGTCATTTTCTTTTCGCCCCTAAGAAAAACTGCTGGAAGGGTTACGACAACTCCAGCCGCAAAAGACACCAAAATCGTCATGAATATGGGAGCGTTTGTAAAAACTTTTCCAAAAAGCCAAATGTTGCAGCGGTTGTCCAAGTTGAAGCCGCTAAAAATGGCGAACGCGACCAAAATCGCGATAGTGAAAATCAATTTTAAAACCATGCTATATATTGTAGCGAATTGCGGCGATAGTTTCAAGGCGCGCCTTTTGGAGCAAAGGTCCGTTACGCTTGCATTAATGCGTTAAAAATGATATAATAGAATACCATTTTAAAGCAATTGGAGTGGATTATGCCGGCGCCCGTCCAAGCAAAAAGGGTAGAAGTTGACAGAAACAAAGTTAGAACCGCGATAAACGCGGGCATTCCCCTTTCTCTCACTACGTACACGCTTCCCCACGAGATGGAAGTGTACATGGACGACATTCTGCGCGCCTTTTTGGAAGAGTTGGACCAAACTCAAATGATCGAATACCTTTCGTATTGTTTGAGCGAATTGATTACAAACGCAAAAAAAGCCAACACAAAGCGCGTCTACTTTAAGTTTAAAAAATTGGACATAACAAACCAAGCCGACTATGACCTTGGAATGAAGACCTTCAAGGAAGACACGCTCAACGACATCAACTACTTTTTGGGCTTGCAAAAAAAGGCCGGCCTTTACATCCGCTTGATCCTTCAATTCCGCAACAACAAGATAAAGATTGAGGTGCGCAACAATTCCGACTTGACTATTTTTGAATACAAGCGCATCCACGACAAGCTTTCGCGCGCCCAACAGTACACCTCGGTGGAGCAGGCCCTTGACCAAATCATCGACAATTCCGAAGGCGCGGGCCTTGGACTTGTAATCATGATTTTGATGTTGGAAAAAATCGGCCTTACCGAAGAAAATTTCCAAGTCATTTGCGAGAACGGCGAGACAATCACTCGCATCATTCTTCCGCTCAACAAAAAGACTTTGGACGACATCGACTTCATCTCTGACGAATTTGTAAAAGTCATCGAAGAGCTTCCGCAATTCCCGGAGAACATCTCAGCCATAAACCGCCTCTTGAGCAACCCCGACTCAAAGATGAGCGACATAGCGATGCAAATTTCAAACGACGTTTCTTTGAGCGCCGAATTGCTCAAATTGGTAAACTCGGCAGCGTTCGCTTTGGCCAGTCCTTGCTCAAGCATTTACGACGCCGTCAAGCTCGTTGGCTTGCGCGGAATAAAGAATTTGCTTTTCTCCATCGGAGCGGTTCAGTCGTTCGCAAAGGTTGGCGGCGACAAGCAGGATTTGTGGGAGCACGCTTACCAAGTCGCTTTCTATTCATACAATTTGGCGCGCAACTTTTTCTCGGGCAACCGCAACGTCATCGAAGACGCTTATGTTTGCGGTCTCTTGCACGACATGGGAAAAATTATTTTTGAGACAAGCCATCCTGACTTTATCAATGGCGTGCGCAAGATGAGCATTGAAAAAAACATTTCCTCGGAGATTTTCGAAAAGCTCGTGGCCGGCGTAAACCACGCCGAAATCGGAGCGCGCGTCGCCGAAAACTGGAACTTCCCTGACGTAATCGTAGGCGCGATTCGCTACCACCACGCTCCCGACTCCGCTCCCGAAGAAGTCAAAAAGTTGGTTCACGTAGTTTACTTGGCCGACTTGATGACCCACTACCAAAGGGAAGAAGTTGCTTTCTATCAAATCGACGTTGACGTTCTCAAAGAATTCAAGCTGACCAACGAAAGCCAGTTCCAAAAAATTTCAAAGCAATTGTCCGACGCCTTCCACAAGCAAGATAGCGGCGACTAAATTGAACGCAAACCCAAAAATAAAAGACGCCGCATGAGCGGCAATATTCGCGCTCACGACGGGTTCGCGCGAACAGCCGTATTTTTTTTTGTCAGTTTAGAGCTTCGACCCATTTTTGCATAAGGATTCCAAAGGCAACTCCTACATTGAGCGAGGCTTTTAGTCCTTTCATCGGAATCGTCACGCGGCCGTAAGTGGCTTTTGCAAGCGCTTGCGGGCTTGCTCCCAATTCCTCCGAGCCGATTATGCAAATCCCAGTTTTAGGAAATTCAAATTGGTCAATCGGCGTTCCGCCTGTTTCCAGGACAAAAATGTTTTGGTCCTCGGGCAGCTCGTCAAGCGAGGCCCGTTGCCAGCCCATTGTTTGCACGCAGCCCATTCCGCTTCTTAGCGAGCGGGGGTGCTCGGGGTTGCAGCAGCCTGGCGAAAGATAAATTTTTTCGGCGCCCATTCCTTCGGCCGTCCTAAAGATGGAGCCAAGGTTAAAGGGCGAGCGGATGTCTTCGGCGTAGACGGCCAGGCCAGGAAAAAAGTCGCGCTTTGCAACCGTTCCGTCTTGGCTTGAATTTGGGTGGGGGGCGATTATCAAATCCCATTCCGCGGGAAACATTCCGATTATGCTAAGAAGCTCGTTGCGGGCCAAATTGCAGGCCAGGCGCTCGTCAAGCGGGTCTTGGGCCAGCGTTTGGGACAGTTTTTGGGCGGCCTCTGGCGAGATTTTGGGGTCTTGCAAAAAGACGCGGCACAAGGCCTTTATGTAGTCCGCCCTTGGCATTGAGGAAAAGTTGTATTCGGAGCCTTTTTCGGCTATTCCCAAAATGTCGCGCTCCAAGGCGCCAAAGCAAAGGGCCAGCTTTCGCCTTTGTTGGCCGCCAGCCAGCTGGAACAGTTTGTTGGGATTTATCATGCTTTTATTATTAAGAAAAAACTTGAAAAAGTCAATTTTATGATTTATAATTTAGTGTTATGAAGAAATCATCATTGCGTGTAAAATACACAGTCTGTATTTCAGTCTTTTTTGCGTTGGTAATCGCCTTGTTTTCCTTTTTTTCGATTCGCAAGGCGGCTCAGATTTGCGTTGACACTTTTGTGGCCGAAGGAAAGCCCCTTGTCGAGCACGGCGCCAAGTACATCAACGACAGCATAAACTCGTTCCGCAAGGTGCTTGAGGACCAAAACCCGGACTCCTTGCGCTACAAAAGGCTCCACGAAGACATGCTGGCGATGAAGGAATCGTCTTCGGCAAAATACTTTTACACGATGGTTCCCGCCAACAGCAAGGAATATATGTATGTTGTTGACGGCTCTTGCGACCCCAGCGACGAGGAAAACTTTTCTCCATTGGGAACGCTTGAGACAAAGGACAATTACGGCGAGCCAGCCTTGCGCGCGATGGAGACGCAGTCTTGCCAAGCCAGCCGCATGACCAAGCAGGAAGGCTGGGGCTGGCTCATAACGGTGTTCGCTCCGATCGTCGAGGACGGCCGCTCCATAGGCTTTATCGCCGCCGACTACGACGCCACCGCCTTGCGCGCTTCGATAAGATGGCTGATAATTTACATATCCGCCATTTCGTTGGCCTTGATTGTTGCCGTGATTTTTATCATGAATGTCGTTCTAAACGCCTTGTTCGGCCGCATCCAAAAAGTGACCGCGGAGATAAACGACATCGCCACCGGCAAGGCTGACTTGTCGCAAAAGATTCCCGTAAAAAAATTGGACGAAATCGGCGAGTTGGCGCAAAGCTGCAACCAGCTTACCGAAAGCCTTGCCACTATGTTCAAAAAAATCAAGGAAGCGGTCGCGTCTCTTGTCTACTCTGGAACGGAAATTGGCGACCATTCGCTTTCGACAATCGGCGACGTCAAAAAAACCACGGAGCGCATCCAAGAAATCAGCGCCCGCTCAAAGATTCAAAACGAGACGATGGACATGGTCGCCGACAGCAGCTCAAACGTCAACGATTCTATCCGCTTGTTGTCTTCAAGAATCGGAATGCAGTCAGAGGCCATCGGAGAGATTTCTGGCCATGTCAACGAAATATCTTCCAACATTCAGAGCATCGACGAAAACGTTTCAAAGATTTCGCAAAGGTACGAGCTCTTGGTCAACGACTCAAAGACCGGCCAAAAAGACCAGATGACTGTCGTTGACAAGGTTGGCGAAATTCAAGCTCAGGCCGGCCGCCTAAAGGAAGCCAACGCCGTCATCCGCAGCATAGCAAGCCAGACAAACTTGCTGGCGATGAACGCTTCGATCGAGGCGGCTCATGCCGGAGCGGCCGGAAAAGGATTCGCGGTTGTCGCCGGCGAAATTCGTTCGCTTGCCGAAAGTTCGGCCAAGCAGTCAAAGAGCATCGGCGATTTGATCAAGTCTATTACCGAAGCGATCACAGGAATTGTGGACGCCTCAAAGCTTTCTCTTTCTTCTTTCCAAAGCTTGGACACAAGAATTGGCGAAATCCAATCGATGCTTTCGGAAGTTTTGGCCAGCGTCGACGAGCAGCAGGCCGGAACCAAGAGCTTGCTTGACTCAATGTTTGTCGTGCAGACATCTTCGGAATCAATCAAAAGCGCCAGCGCCGAAATGCAAGAGCAAAGCGACAAGGTTTTTTCGCGCATGGACGAGCTGCGAACTTCGGCCAGCGAAATCACAATTCTTACGGCCAGCATAAAGAATTCAATCGGCGAGATTCTAAAGCAAGCCGAAAAGTCTTCGGCTGAGTCTGACAACAACGCCAAGCTCAACAAAGAAGTCCTTAGCTTGATTGACAGCTACAAAATCTAGGCCGCTCGTGTCGACATAGACAAGACAAAAATTGTTGTTTCGAGCGGTTTCGCCGCGTCCTCACGGACGCTGCAGAGGCGCGCTCCAGTCGGCGGGTTCGGGGATTTCAAAGCGCAGTTTTTCTTTTGTCCAGGGGTGAACAAATTCCAGCGTCCTGGCGTGCAGGGCAAGGCGGCCAAAAGGGTTCGTCTTTGCCCTGTAATTTTTGTCTCCGCAAAGTGGGTAGCCAAGGCTTGCCAAGTGGGCGCGGATTTGATTTTTGCGGCCGGTGTCCAACGAAAGCTCGAACAGCGTGAATTGCTTTGACCGCGCGATTATCTTGTAGTTGGTCCGCGCCGAAATCGTTTTTGGTCCGGGCCGCGCCGCGCCATTTTTCGCTCCCGCAGTTCCAGTTTTGGGAACGTAGGCCACGTTGTAGGCGTTGTAGGCAAGCGGGCTGTCTATGGTTCCCTCGTCGGGAAGGGCGGCCTTTGCCGAGCGGGGATTTTCGGCCACGGCGCGGTAGAGGCGTTCGGACACTATCATTTGCCAGCCGTCCATAATCTTTTTTTGCGCCCGCTCGTTAAGCGCGAACATCATGACGCCGCTGGTTTCTTTGTCCAAGCGGTGGACGGCAAAAGGCCTATGCTTTGCCGAATACGTTCCCCGCTTTCGCATGTATTCTTCCAAAAGGCTCAGAGCGGTTTTGGCGCGGCATCCGGGATAGGGAACGGACAAAAGGCCCGCGCTCTTGTTTATTACGGCGATGTCTTGGTCTTGGTAAAGAACTTGAAATTTTTGCAAAAACGCCTCCTTGCGCTTGTGTTGTTGTTCCGCCGCCTATCGCCTCAATCTATTGCCCGCGATAAGAAAAAAGTATCAAAATTCTATTTTCATAATGCGCCTTTTTTGCTATTATTTCAAGCGGAGGAATTAAAAATATGGATCACAGACTTTTAACCATTCAAGACGTATCATGCGTGGGCCAGTGCTCGCTCACTGTAGCCCTTCCGATTGTCAGCGCTTGCGGAATCGAGACCGCGATTTTGCCAAGTTCCGTTCTCTCTAACCACACAGGAAAAGGCTTTAGCGCTTGGACTTTCCGCGACCTTACCGACGAAATGCCCAAAATTCTTGACCAGTGGCTCAAGGAAAAAATCGACTTTGACGCCTTTTACACAGGCTACGTTTCAAAGGCGCAAATTCCTCACATTCTTGACATATTCCAAAAGGCGGCCCGACCCGGCGCCGTAAAAATCGTCGACCCCGCGATGGCCGACAACGGAAAGCTCTACGCCGGCTTTGACGACGACTTCCCCAAAGAAATGGCCCGCCTTGTGGCCGTTGCCGACTACGCGCTGCCCAACTTGACCGAGGCCTCTTTCCTTCTTGGACAGGAATACATCGAAAGCGGCTACGACAAGGCGTACATCGAAAAGACAATCGCCGGCCTCCACAAGTTGGGCGCCAAGAACGTGATTTTGACAGGCGTAAGCTTTGACCCGTCAAAGTTGGGCGTGGCCGTCTCTGACGGAAAGAAAATCGACTACTACTTTAACGAGCGTTTGCCCGCCTTTATGCACGGAACTGGCGACGTTTACGCATCTGCCTTTGCCGGCGCCCTTATGAGAGGAAAGCCTGTTTTGGAAGCGGCCGCCATAGCCGCGGATTTTGTCGTTGAGTCGATGAAAAAGACCCTTGGCGACGATTCCCACTTTTATGGAGTCAAATTCGAGAAGGCAATTCCTTTCTTGGTGAACAGACTAGAAAAATAATTTAGTTTGCGCTATTCTAGGAGAATGCCGGAAAAGTATGAAATGCTCGAGGCTAGTTCCATTCGCGGAATCATCGGGCATTACAAAAAAGAAAATTTTTTCATCAACAAGACTGACGACGAGGTCGAAATTGACGTCGTTTTGATTCAGGGTTTGATAGAGAAATTTTTCCGCATTTTGTTTCCCGGCTTTTTCCGCGAGCGCGACTACAAGCCAACTGATTATGAAAATTATATTTCGGTCTTGTGCCGCGAGGTGATGCTTGTTTTGAACAAGCAGATTTTCTTGGCGCTAAAAAAGTTGCCGCAAAACGCCGGCGCGGACGAAGACAAGATGCGCGAGCGTTCGCGGCTTGTAACCCATGAATTTTTTGACAGAATTCCCCGCGTCCGCGAATTTTTGGAAACCGACTTGCAGGCGGCTTACGACGGGGACCCGGCGGCTTTTGACAAGACCGAAATTATTTTGTCCTATCCTGGCTTTTACGCCATCGCCGTCAACCGCCTTGCGCATGAACTTTTTGTTTTGGGAGTTCCGCTTATTCCGCGCATAATGACTGAATGCGCCCACAACCGAACGGGAATCGACATTCACCCAGGCGCGACGTTGGGAAAATATTTTTTTATCGACCACGGAACCGGCATTGTAATCGGCGAGACCACCGTTATCGGCGAGCATGTCAAGGTTTACCAAGGAGTCACCTTGGGCGCCTTGAGCACAAACGGCGGCCAGTCGCTCAAGGGCGTCAAGCGCCATCCGACAATTGAGGACAATGTTACGATTTATTCGGGCGCCTCGATTTTGGGCGGCGACACAGTAATCGGCAAGGATTCGGTCATCGGCGGCAACACCTTTGTGACAAAGTCTGTCGCGCCCGAGACTGTCGTAAGCATCAAGAACCAAGAATTGAAATTTAAGACGGCTTTGGACAAGCTTATCCCGCAAGAAGCGGCCAAGTTGCAAGAAGCCATGTGGATATAAACAGAGGGTGTTATGAAAAGGATCGCGTCTTTTCTTTTAGGAATTGTTTGTTTTTCTCTTTCGGCGTGCTACAAGCCCGCGTCAAAAGATTTGCTTGACCAAGTCAAGATTAGGGGAGAGCTTGTGATCGCGATGGAGGGCGTGTGGGAGCCTTGGAACTACCATGACGAACATGGCGAGTTGGTTGGCTTTGACGTTGACGTTGCAAAAGAAATTTGCAAACGAATGGGCCTAAAGGCAAAATTTCTGGAGTTTGAATGGGAGCGGGTTTTGCCCGCTTTGGAAAAGCATGAATGTGACATAGTTGTAAGCGGAGTTGAAGTTACGTCCGATAGAAGAGCGAATTTTTACTTTTCCAAACCATATGCTTTTGAAAAGACAGTTTTGATAGTCAAAAAAACAACTGACGACATCAAGTCTTTTGATGACTTGCGCGGCAGAACTTCGGCCAATTCCTTGAACAGCACATACGACAATTTGGCAAAACAATACGGAGCGATTCCTATCGCAGTCGACACTTTTGACGAAACGATAAATTTGCTTTTGGAAAACAGGGCTGATTCAACAATTAACTCAATTTTGGTTTATTACAATTATATGAAAAATAATTCCAACGTTCCGATAAAGGTTGCGGCCGAATCTGACAACAAATGTCAAATTGCGATTCCGTGCAGAAGGGAAACTGAAAACCTTTCCTTGATGTTGGAAATAAACAAAGCTCTTGACTCTATGATGGCTGACGGAACCTTGTCGCAGTTGTCGATGAAGTATTTTGAGCAGGACGTTACAAAGTGAAATTTATAGTTTTGGCATTGGCGCTTTTGATGTACGCGCTTGTCATAGCGTTTCAAGAAAAAAAAGTCATTTGGTCATTGAGCGCGGCGGCAATCGCCATAATTTTAGGAACTGTTTTTCCTGCCGTCATTTTTGAAGGAAGCGGCAGAAGCTGCGCGATAAGCCATTCCTTTTTTGAATTGGTCAACTGGAATGTTTTGATGATTTACATCGGCTCGATGATCATCGCCGCGCTTTTTATTTATTCAAAGGCGCCGTCAAGGGTGGCCGATTCAATCATAAAAACTTCGCCAAGCACTGGAATCGCTATTGTCTTGATTTTGGCGATGACAGGAATCATTTCGATTTTTGTGGAGAATGTCGCAACGGTTTTGGTTATGGCTCCAATCGCCTTGGCCCTTTGCAAAAAGCTAAAGCTCAATCCAGCCAACTTTATGGTGGGCTTGGCGGTCATGTCAAACCTTGAAGGAACGGCCACGCTTGTCGGCGATCCGCCGTCGATGATATTCGCGTCTTTTGCAGGATACACCTTCAACGACTTTTTTGTTCACGGCGGTCGTCTTTCGATTTTCTTTTTCATTCAAACCGGCTTGCTTGTAGGCTGCGTTTTCTTTTACTTTATTTTTAGGAACGCTAAAGAAAAAATACAGGTTGAAGAGACAAAAGTCATTTCGATTTTTCCGACCGCGCTTTTGCTCTTGATGATTTTTGGCCTGGCCGCCATTTCGTTCCTAAAGATAGAATTTGCTTTTGCTAGCGGAGGCTTTGTTCTTGCGCTTGGAATCATAGGCTTGCTTTGGCACTTTTTTTGCCAAAAAAAATCCGCCGCCGATATTTGGAGCTTGGTCAAGGGCCTTGATTGGGAAACAATCTTTTTCTTGATAGGCATTTTTGTAGTTGTCGGCGCTTTGAGCGAATCCGGCCTGCTTTTGGATTTTGCCAATTTCTTGTCGAGAGTGACCGGCGGAAGCAAAGTCGGAGCCTTTGTCTTGATTTTGCTTGTGTCGATTGTCCTTTCGGGCTTTATCGACAACGTTCCTTATATAATCGTAATGCTTCCTGTGGCGGCGTCTTTGGCCAAATCGGTGGGCAGCGCTCCGGAATTGTATATGTTCGCGCTTTTGATAGGCTCTTGTTTGGGCGGAAATTTGACTCCCTACGGAGCCAGCGCCAACGTTGTCGCGATGGGCATCGTAAAAAAAGAGGGGCAGCCGATGAATTTTGCCGGTTGGCTCAAGCTTGGAGCGCCTTTCACTCTTTTGACAACAGCCGCCGCCGCCATCCTTTTGTGGTTCGTTTGGGCCTAAGCCGCTCGTGTTGTTGATTGCAAGGCTCTAATGGTTGTTTCGAGCGGTTTCACCGCGTCCTTTGGACGCTGCGTGTATGTTGATTAAATCTCTAAAATTTACTATAATAAATTTCTCATGTTTACGTTGAATTTCGCGTTCAAAAATATCATTTCGCGCAAAAGTTCCTTGGTGATAATCCTTTTCATCGCCTTTTCAATCGCGGTTTTGGTCATGGCCAACGCGGTATTTGACGGAACCAAGTCCGGAATCGAAAAAACGTTCAGCCAAAACTTTACGGGCGACATTGTGATACGCCCAAAAGCCCAGTTTCCGATGAGCTTGTTCGGAGATGAAACTCCAGTTACTGGCGGCTTGAGCGAATTGCCCCAACTTATTCCATACAGCGACATCTATTCTTATGTTTCGCAATCGGAATCGGTAAAGCAAGCCGTTCCCCAAATCACAGGCCAGGCTGTTTTGCGCTTTGACGACAGCAATTTTGCCGCTTATTTTTTTGGAGTTGCCGGCCAAGAATATGTCAACTTGATGCCAGGAATAAGAATCCTTCAGGGGCAGCCGTATTCCAGCGACGAGAACGCTTTGATGATTTCGGACGTGATGCTAAAAAAGATTAACGACGAAAAAGGCGTTTTGCTTAAGGTTGGAGACCAAATTCAATTGGCCGGCTTTACAGGTTCCTCTTACACATTGAGAGCGGCCACTTTGAGCGCGGTTTACGAATACGCCGTCAAGAACGATTTGCAGGACAAAATTGTTTTGATAAATCCTTCGGTTCTTCGTCCCCTTATCGGATTGAATTCCACAGAAATTGACACAAGCCTTTTTACTCAAGACAATTCGGGCTTGCTTGAAAATTTGGACCAAGGCGGAATTGACGACCTTTTTGGCGACTGCGAAGACTTTGAAGCGGAAGATTCTTTGGCGGTCCAAGACGACTGGCAAGCCCAAGAAGCGGCGGCGCGCCAGGATGGCCAACCGGAACAAGTCAGCGAAGAAACAATTTGGAATTACATAGTTTGCTCGGCCGCCCCGGGCGTTTCGGCAAAAGCGGCGATTCGCAAAATGAACAAAGAGTTTGCAAAGCGCGAATGGCCTTGTCAAGCCGTTGACTGGCGCGCCGCCGCTGGCATGTCGGCCCAGTACATTTACTGGATGCGCTTGATTTTTAACATCGGCCTTATAATCATAATCGGAACAGGCTTTATCATCGTAAACAACACTTTGGTCATCGCGGCGCTCGACCGTTCCAAAGAAACCGGCGCTTTGCGCGCCATAGGCGCCGGCCGCCGCTTTGTGGCGTTTGAATACTTGGCCGAAACTTTGATGCTTACAATTACGGCAGGAATTTTGGGTTGCGTTTTGGGAGTGATCGGAAATTCATTTTTGTCGAACGGCTCGATTCATTTTAGCAACACATATTTAGTCCAGCTTTTTGGCGGCGACACTTTGCGCGCCGTTGTCCGTTTGCCGAACATTTTGAGCGGAATGGCCTTGTCATTGATTTTGGCTTTTGTGGCTTGGATTTATCCAGTTAAAATTGCCTTGAACACAAGTCCTGTCGCCGCGATGGAGGCCGTCCGATAATGAAAAGCCTTTATTTGAATTTTGCGGTCAAATCTTTGATAAGCCGAGCCAAGCAATACCGTTCGCTTTTTTCTGTTTGCGCTGTTGGCGTTTGCGTTATGCTTTCGGTGTTGATGATTACGGACGGAATGATTGAATCCATGACCGAAAAGACGCGCCAGTATTACGGCGGCGATTTTATGGTTTTGGGATCGGACGATTACGCCACTATAGAAAGTTCGCAAGAAATGTTTGACGCTTTAAAAGAAGCGCTGCCGTCTAATGTTCAAGTTTCATGCCGCTACAAAAAGGACAGCGGCGACAAAAGCCTTTTCTTTGAGGGCGTCAGCGTAAAGCAGCGCTCGATTCAGGGCGTGTTTTTTTCTGATGAGAAGGAGCTGTTTAAGAAATTCAATTTTGTCGAGGGCGGAATTGAGGACAGGCCGAGCCATGACGGCCTTTTGCTTTCCCAACCTGCGGCCGAAAAACTTGGCGTGCACATAGGCGACGACGTAATCCTTTTGATGGAAAGCGATTACGGAAATCAAAACACGGTCAACCTTGTCGTCACAGGTATATTCCAGGACTCCAGCGTTTTTGGAATGTACACTTCGTATGTTGACTATTTGGCGCTTAAAAGCGGCTTGGGTTACGTTGGCGAAAACGCTTGGTACAATCCAATTGATAAAATTTGCGTTTATTATCCCAATGGAACGCCCGGCAAAAGGGAATTGGCGCGCGTTCAGTCTGAACTGGAAAAGCGCTTTAATATGTTCCCCTTAAAATATGACAAATCAGAATGGCAGGATTTTAGCGTTCCCGACGGAGAGCGTTTTTTTGCTTTGATTCCCCTCTCGGCCAATGTTTCGGATTTGCAAAAGCTTTCGATGGCCTTGCGCGCGATTGTAGCCTTGATTGTAATAATGCTTGTGATAATCATTTCTGTAGGAATCTCCAGCACCTTTAGGGTAATTGTTCTAAAGCGCGCGGTTGAAAGCGGCACCTTCAGAGCCTTGGGAATGAAGCCAAGCGGATTGATGGCGCTTTATTTTACAGAGATTTTGCTTTTGCTTTTATCCGGCTCTGTCACCGGCTTTGCGGCCTCTTTTGTAATCGCGCGGATAGCGTCAGGCTACAACCTTTCGTTTGTGTCCGGATTTGACTTGTTTTTGACGGGCGGCCATTTGGCGCCAGTTTTATATGCCAGCGAGGCTCTCTTTTTGCTGGCGGTTATTTTCGTAACCACTTTGGGAGCCGTGTTGTTTACATTGCGTAAGCTAGTTCACATCAGTCCGGTTGGAGCGTTGGCTACAGTTGCTTAACTTGACAGGTGTATAGGAGTGATTATGAAGAAGATTATTGTTGCTTTTACAGCTATTTTGGCTTTGGCTTCTCCATTTTTTGCCCAAGCCATTCCCTTGGACCAGGCCAAGGAAATTTTGAAGAAAATTGACCAAACTACAGGCTATTTTGGAACAGATTTTACCGGCGAATACGTTCTTGTCCAGGAAAAACCCGGACAGGGCAGCAGCATCACAAGCGCCATTATGTACCGCCGCGATTCAAAGTCCATGTGCACAATTCGCATTACAGGCCCAGAATCCGACAAGGGCAAGGGCTACGTTCAGTTTGACAAGACCATTTGGTTCTACGATCCGTCTAACAAGCAGTTCACTTTTACCGCTCCCAAGGACAAGTTCCAGGACACAAACGTCAACAACAGCGACTTGAGACCCCAGCATTATTCGGAATTTTTTGAAATCGAAAGCGCTGAGTATGTAACTTTGGGAAAGCTTGAATGCGTGTGCCTTAGCCTAACCGTAAACAAAAAATCGGCCAATGACGTGGATTATCCCAAAATCAAAATTTGGGCCACAAAAGACGACTGCCTTACACGCAAGCGCGAGGATTACAGCCTTTCGGGCCAGCTTTTGCGCGTCAGCGCCATTCCCAGCTACCAAAAGGTCGAAGGCCGTTCGGTTCCCTCAAAAATGGTCATCCAAGACCGCTTGAGAGGCCAAAAAATCAATGGAAAGATTAAATATGAAAGCACTCAGATAACTGTGTCGAATGTATCTTTTCAAAAGTTGGGAGATGTTGTATACTCTAAGCAATATCTCGAAAACATGAGCCTTTAGATGAATAAAAGTTTTAACTGTTCAAACATAAGGCGAGTCTTTGCGCTCGCCTTTTTTGTCTCCATTTTCCTTGTCTTTGGAGGGCAAGGGCTTTTTGCGCAAACATACGTCACAAACAACGGAATCATCATGGAGAAAGTTGCCGACGAGGACGTGCAGCAAGCGGAGCGTTTGAACGAAGAGGCCGAGATTGAAGACGAAAAGGAGCGCGAGCGCCTTTCGGAATTGACTGACGATGAAGCGGACATAGAGGAGTCTGACGACATCGACGAACTTTTTGGCGATGACGCGGAAGGCGACACTGACCAGGCTATAAGCACTCCCACAACAGAAATTGTAAAGGTTGACGCAAAAAACAAGCCGGTTGAATTTAGCGGAAACTTGAGCGCCGAGTTGGGCGGCTATGTTTGGTTTGAGCCTTGGGAAAAAACAAAGCCGCTGGCCACTTTTAGCAACACCTTAAAATTTATAGGCCGTCCAAGAAGCGATTTTTATGTTTACGGTTCATTCTTGACCCAGTTTCCGCAAATGGACTTTGGCGTTTATGAGCTTTATTTTGACTACACCTTGTTTGGCAAGGCCGACATAAGCGCCGGAAAGCGGGACATTTCTTGGAGTCTTTCAAGAATGTTGACCACAAACATAATCGACGAAAGATGTTCTGTCATAACGTCTGAGGACGCTGCCAAAAGGCCAAGTCGAACAACAGCTGACTCCAAATTTTCTTTGATAGCGACAGTTCCTGTTTTGTCGTACTGTTCGATAAAAGGCGTGGCCCAGTACGAAAGCAGAGAGATGCAAGACGAAATGCCCGACTATGTGTCCCTGGCGGGCAAGTTTGAAGCGAACTTTGGAAAATTTTCTGCCAGCATATTGGGAAAGCGCTGGGCCAAGGCCGACGCGCAGGGCTTTGACCCATGCTTTGGAATGGAACTTTTTTCCACAATTCTTGGACAGAATTCAAATATGTTTGTCCAGTGTTTGTCGCATTTTTCTTCTTCCTCGCATAATTTGACGCGATTAAAGTGGACGACTGGCGTTTACAAATATTTTGAAAGTCCAGTTATGCTGGGCCTTTCGTTTGAGTACCAAGGAATTTGGGGAAGAGAAGAAGTTAGTTCCGGCGGCACCATCGGCCAGTTTAAAGGCGTCCAACACTTGTTCGCGGCGGAGATTGGCTGGTCGCATTTTATTTTTTCAAAGAAATGGACATTCGGCTGCAAATGGTTCCACGACACCGGCAACGATTACGGCACTATTTTTCCTGCAATTGGAATCGAAGAAATTTTGCCGCATCTTGACTTTAAGACCACCGCGCCTATTTATTACGGAAGTCAAAAAAAGTTCGGGCTTGTCTTTGAGATTGTCTTGAATCTAAGTTATTAGTCTATGTAATCCTGGCCGATTATGGAGCCGTCTTTGATGTGGATTACGTGGTCGCTCATGCTTACGATTTTTGCGTCGTGGGTTGAGAATACAAAAGTCGTGTTCAATTCTTTGTTGAGTTTTTTCATCAATTGCAAAATTTGGTCGCCGTTCTTGCTGTCCAAGTTGGCGGTGGGCTCGTCGGCCATTATTACAGGAGCCTTGGCGCTAAGGGCGCGGGCTATGGCTACGCGCTGGCGCTGGCCGCCGGAAAGTTCGGCCGGCTTGTGGTTTTTCCAATCGGTAAGGCCGACAGTCTCTATAAGATAGTCAACCCATTCTGCGGCCTCTTTTGTTCCCATCGCGCGGCTTTGGGGAAGGTGGCCAAGCTTTAAGGGCAGCTCGACGTTTTCGCGCACGTTGAGGACTTGAATCAAGTTGAAGTTTTGAAAAATAAAGCCAAGGTTAAGGCGGCGCAATTCGGTCATGTGGCGGTCAAGGCCGGCGGGAATAGATTTTAGGGCGGCCAAGTTGCGGTCCGCGTAAACGTCTGTTCCGTCAACGATGATTTTTCCGCTTGTGGGCAAGTCGATGAGTCCCATCAAGTTGAGCAAGGTTGACTTTCCGCTTCCGGAAGGGCCTGATACGGACGCAAATTCGCCTGCGTTGATGGAAAAGGTCGCGTCTTGGACGGCGTTGACCGTAATTTTTCCCATTTGATAGATTTTGCTGACGTTTTGCAATTCCAATATAGCCATGAAATTTAGTATATAGGATTTTGGGAATATGTTCAATAGTATTGAAAAAGAGCCGCGATTTTGATAAAATAGCCTAATTACTTAAAAACAATTGGAGAACTATAATATGGCTAATCAAGCAGGACATGAGTGCACGTTGGACAAAATCATTTCTTTGTGCAAGCGCAGGGGATTTGTATACCAAGCTTCCGAGATTTACGGCGGACAGGCCGGAGCGTGGGATTACGGCCCGCTGGGAGTGAACTTTAAGCGCAACATTCAAAACGAATGGTGGCATTACATGACGCAGTTGCGCGACGACGTAGTAGGCTTGGACAGCGCTATTTTCCAGCACCACAAGACTTGGGTAGCCAGCGGCCACGTGGCCCACTTTAGCGACCCGATGATTGACTGCACCGAATGCAACGCCCGCTTTAGAGCCGACCAATTGATTGAGGACTACTGCCATTCCCACAACGAAACGACGGACAAGCCCGTGGACACGATGAGCCACGAAGAGATGAAGGCCTTTATCGACGCAAAAATCAACTGCCCCACTTGCGGAAGTAAAAACCGCAAGTACACGGACGTGCGCGAGTTCAACCTTATGTTCAAGACATACCAGGGCCCCGTCGCCGACGACTCGCACTTGATTTACCTTCGCCCCGAGACTTGCCAGGGCATTTTCACCGACTTTAAGAACATCGTTCAGTCTTCTAGAATGAAGCTTCCCTTTGGCGTGGCCCAAGTGGGAAAGTCATTCCGCAACGAAATCATCTTCAAGAATTTCATTTTCCGCACTTGCGAATTCGAGCAGATGGAAATGGAGTACTTCTGCAAGCCCGGAACAGACGACGGAATTTTTGAGGACTGGCGCAAGTACCGCTGGGCCTTCTACCTCAAGTACGGAATCGCCGAAAAGAATTTGCAGTGGCACCACCACGACAAGTTGGCCCACTACGCCAAGGACGCTTACGACATTCAGTACAACTTCCCGATTGGCTTTGAAGAAATCGAGGGCATCCACAACCGCACCGACTTTGACCTTAGCCAGCACACTCAGACCAGCGGAAAGGACATGTCATACATCGACCAGGAAGACGGAAACAAGAGCTACACGCCGTATGTCATCGAAACTTCGGCCGGCTTGAACAGAAACTTCTTGGCCTTTATGTGCGAGGCCTACGAGGAGCAGAACGTAGGAAAGGACGGAGCCGAAGACTACCGCACCGTTCTTCACTTGCATCCAAAATTGGCTCCGATAACAGTGGCCGTCTTGCCCTTGATGAAAAAGGACGGACTTGCCGAACGCGCCAAGGAAATTCAGCACACTCTCAAAGAAGAGTTCGCCACTGACTTTGACGTTTCGGGAACTGTTGGAAAGCGCTACCGCCGCCAGGACGAAGTCGGCACTCCTTATTGCGTCACAATTGACTACGACACAATCACAAAGGATTCTCCCAACTACGACACTGTCACAGTCCGCGACCGCGACAGCATGGAACAGGCGCGCGTAAAGGTAAGCGAGTTGACCGCCTACATCCAAAACGCAATTCGCAACTACAAGCCGGTCCAGCGCTAATTTGGCGGCGAGCCGTGGATTACGTAGGACTTGGAAAATCAAACTTATTGGCAAGCCGCGTCGGCTTTGGCGCGATGTCCCTCAAGGACATTGCGAGCGAGGAAGACGCGGCGATTCTCATTCACAAGGCCTACGACGCTGGCGTAAATTTTTTTGACATTTCACATACAGTTCCCGAAAGCGAAAAGCGCTTGGGCGCCTGCTTGCACGGCATCCGCCAAAACGTAATTCTTAGCACAAAGGCGCAAGTCCTTGACGCGCGCGACCTTGCCGGAGATTTGGAAGCCAGCCTTGACGCATTGCAAAGCGATTACGTGGACTTGTTCCAATACGAGACAGACGAAAAAGGCTTGGCCGACTTTGATCAGATTTGCGCGCAAATGCAAAAGCTAAAAGAGCGCGGAAAAATCCGTCACTTTGGCCTTGCCACCGAAAATTTGGAAGTGGCCCAAAAAGCGCTTGCCTTTGAATTGTTCGAGACAATCCAGGCTCCCTTTAACATGTTGATAGACGGAGAAGGCGAGCGGCTTGCAAAAGAGGCGGCCCAAAAAGACATCGGCTTTATTGCGATGAAACCCTTGTACGGCGGCTTGGTACAAAACACGCCGCTCGCCTTGGGCTACCTATATCAGTTTGAAAACGTTGTTCCCCTTTGGGGCGTGCGAAACCTTGAAGAGTTGGAACAGATTTTATACTTTAATGACCATCCGCCGGTCATTGACGATCAGTTCAAGGCGGAAGTGGAACGCGTCCGCGATTTCTTTAATTAATCTTCTTCGAGTCCCAAGGATTTTAGAACGTCAGTAACTTCTTGTTGGTTCAAGACGCGGACGACCTTGTTGGAGGCCTCGTCGGTTTCAACCGTGCGCGGGTCGCCGTCAGCCGCGGTCTCTCCAAGAATTTGCGCGATGGGGTGTTTGGGGTCGTCGGGCTTGGTGTCAGTTATGCGCGCGATCTTTCCATTTGCCAAGTAAACGTAAACGCCAATCGGGAAAATTGAGAACGAATAAAGCAAGGCTTTGATTACGCTTTCGTCGTATTGCTTGCTTGAGTTGCGCAAAATTTCCAACATCGCTTCGTATTTGGGGCGGGCGCTTCTGTAGTGGCGCGGAGCGGTGATCGCTTCGAAGGCGCAAGCAACCGCTATGATTTTTGCGTAAGTTGAAATGTCGTCGGCCGAAATATGGCGCGGATAGCCCGAACCGTTTTCTTTTTCGTGGTGCTCCAACACGGCGCGCTGGATCGGAAGGCTAAAGCCGACTTCTTTTACCAATTCGTATCCCAACAAGGGGTGGCTTGCAAGCTTGGCTTTTTCTTGAGGCTGCAGTTTTTTGTCGGTTATGTAAAGCTGAGGCGGCAAGCGGAGCATTCCAATTTCGTGCAAAATGCAGGCTTGGCCCAATTCTATCAATTGGGTGAACTGCATTTTTAGGCGGATGCCGATTGTCAAAGCGATTATGGTTGAGCGCATCGCGTGGTTGACCAAGAATTTTTTGTCGGTTTGCTCCGCGCGAGGGTTTACCCGCAATACAAAGCGGCGGTTTTCGCGGACAAAATATATCAATTCCTGAACGACTTTGGACAATTGCTCCTTGTCGATTTCTTTGTGAGTCGAATAATGCGTGTAAAGGCTTTCGATATAGTCTGAGTATTCCTTGTAAACCTTGTGGGTCATTTCCAAGCGCGAGCTTTCGGTGTTGAGCGTTTGGATAAGCTTTGTGGCGTCTTTGAGGCTGTTGCTGAGCGCCGAGTCTCTTTCTTCGCGCTCTTTGGCACGCTCCTCGGCTGCCGCGGCTTCTTCCTGCTGAGTTTCAAAAATTATGTCGGAAGAATTGCGGTTGATTATGTCTTTGTCTTGAGTGCCGTCGTCAATGGTTCCATCGCAAGAAACGGAGGTAAAGCCCCAAGTTACAAGTTCCTTTATTAGCTCTTGAGTTACAGGAAAGCCTTTTCCTAAAACGAGAAACTGTTTGTCGAGAATCAAATGGTCTGTAAAAATCAGCGCGGGCTTTAGCGCGTTGACTTCAAAGGCGTTCATCTTTTTAAAATCCTCTGCCAAAAAAAAAGTTGGAAACCTCACACAGCCTCCAACTTTGATGCATTATCGGTTCATACAAGCGTCTGGATGTCGTTACGCTTGTATTGTTGAACTCGTTACATTTAAATTGTCGGAAACTGACGCCTTTAGTTTAGCAAATTTTCAAAAAATCTTCAATTGATTTTGTCAATTCTGTGTATATGATTTTGCTTTTGGCGGCGTTGGCTTGGACGGGGTTTT
>JAFZLA010000048.1 GCA_017551705.1 Treponema sp. | reverse complement strand
TGATGCGGCAAAAGCTCTTCATTCTCCTTCCCAGAGGTCGCGCCTCTATTAAACATGACGAACTGATGCCTGGGTTCCGCTGAATCGCTTCAGCATATCACATTACCGCTTGTTCGTTGACTATTTTATCATGCCTCCTTTAATGATTTTGTTTTTTCGCTCCTGATGCTTCAACTCGATGCTTTCTGTTTTTTTGGCTTGCCAATCAAGCAAACCTTTTTGCCGCTTGCTCCAATAATCGGCAAAGGTTGCGCAGCCGTTTTTTTCCAACGAATCGGCTAGAAACCTAAAATCGCTGGCCTTTTTTGTCCAAAAGCTTTTAAAGGCGTTTTTGTACATAGTCAGCTCCGCAACAGCGGCGGTGACTATTTTTTTGACGCTTGATACAAACCTGTTTACCCTTAAACGAAGGGGCAATGAATCGGAAGCCATAAAGTCCTTTTCGGCGCTTTCGATAGTAAGCAGGTTTTGCTCAACTTCCTTTTTGGTCTCAAGATAAGCTTGGGCTTTTTCCTTGTCCTCGTTCAGCCTTTGTTTTTCGCGTTCAAGGTCGTTTTGTAGGAGCGCGTTTTGCAAGGCGGCCTTTTTTGAAGCTTGCTCCTCTGCCTTCAAAAGTTTTTCTTTGTCCTCCAACTTTTGCAGCTTTTCTAGGACTGGGGCTTCGCCTTGCGCGATTATTTTTTCGCGCTCGGCAAGCTCCTCCTCCTTTTGCTTAATGGCAAAGGTTTGGTTGTCATTTGTGGTTTCCGCAAGAAAGGCCATGCTTTCGCGATGCCTTAAATCACGCTCTTGCTGGTCAAGTTCTTTTTGGCGTTGCTCCTGTTCCTTTGCGATTTCAAGTTGTTTTTGCTTTTTTTCAAGCAGTTGCTTCCGTTCCGCCAAGCTTTTTTGCTGCTCGTCGTTAAATTCGGTGACAGCTTGATTGTAGGCTTGAATGCTTTGGCTGACGCTCTCTTTTTGAAGGTCGAGCCTTTCCCGCTCCTTTTGGTTTTCACGCATTTGTTGATAAACGGACTTTTCCATGTGGCTGTGGTTTACTCCAGGAGTTCGGTCTACTGTGATTCCGCGCTCTTCCGCAAAATTTTGTAGTGAGGCTCGCACCGACTCTTCAAATTGCATTTGGGCTGTTCCTTTTCCTTTGCAAGTCTTAAAGCCCATCTCGGCCAAGGCTCCGCTCATGCTACTTTGTAATTCCATGCCAGTCTTAAGAGACTTACCAAGATGTGCCACATAAACAAAATCAAGGTGTATATGTGGCGGAGAGGGCATAACCGTTCCTGTTTTTTGGTCCACAGAGAATTCATCGTCGTGGAGATATATTCCAATGGGAACAATGTTCGGATATAGTTTTGGTAATTCAAGACAAAAAGATTTTAGGATCTCCGAAGCATTTTTGCGGTCAGGGCAATTGTCAGTGCGGCCTATTTGAAGAATCATTTCGTAAGCGGCCTTTCGGCTGGAATCCGCCTTGATGTTTTTGTGCTTTCCTTTGCGCTTGTCGCTAAGAATTTGTGCTAGGTAGTTCACGATTTTCCGGTCGGCGCGTTTTTGCTTTGCGTTGTATTTTCTGACAGCTTCGCCAAAAATCTTTTCGTAGCATTCTTGCATAGTTCCCATATCAAATATTGTTTCGTGGGGCCGACTTGGGTCTATGTGTTTCTCGGCGCGAATAATTTTGGGGTCTCGAAGATTATGGCCTCGTTTGATGTTAGGTCTGCAATGGCAGGTGATTTTGTAACCCATAAATTCTGTTTCCATGCTACGCCTCCTGTATCATTGAAAGAATCTCGTTGGGACTTTTGCCTTTTTCAAATTCTTTTACGGCAAACGCAACGCCTCTGCGAAACTCAACAACATCAACTGTTTTTGGACGTTTTGGCTTATTTTCTTCCTCCGATTGTTTTACTTCGGAATAGGCACGGTTGATTGAAGTTTGTCCTGAGATAATTTTTTCGATGGTTTGAGGGCCAGCTTTGCGGGCAAGCTCCCGCAGCTTTTGCACCTGGCGTTCGGATCTCTGCAACTGCTCACCAAGCTTTTTGTCTGTGAATTCTTCCGTGTCTTTTCCTTGCGCTTTTGCCTTTGCTTTCTTTTCTTCAAGCTTTTGAAACATACTGAAAATTACTGCATCGCTGAGGTTGCGCCTGTCAAGTTGCAGATGAAGCTCGTAGCGCAAGGCTTCGTCTTTGTCAGCGAAGTCCTTTAAAATTATTGGAATCGTGGTAATTCCGGCTTTTTGGCAAGCCAAGTACCTGCTGTTTCCGTCAAGGATGGCAAAATCCTTGGTTACGATAATGGGCTGGCTTTTGTCGTAGCCGCGTTCCATCATGTCTACGGCAATTCTTTCGACCTTGTCCGGCTCTTGCGCGAACAGTTCCTTAAAGTCTTTGTCGAATTTTAGTTTTGAAATATCGACCATTTGGATTCGTTCTGAAGAGAATGTGGATTGAATAGATTGCTTTGCAGCTTTTAGTTTTGAAAGAATAAATGTTTTCATAAAAATCTCCTTATAAAGCCCAAATGCTTTTCTTTGCAAGAGGGCTTTTGCTAGCGACATCAATAGACTTCTTCATCGTCATCGATGTTTATGTCAATTTCCTCGTCTATTCTGCTATCGTCGTAGTTATCGACAGCAGCAGCAGAAGAAGAACCCGCAGAAGAATAAGAAAAAGTATTAGTAGGCTTTTTTGGGTTTTCATTAAAAAACCCATCGCTTTCATTTGGTTTCTTGCGCGGGCGTCCGCCTTTGCGGCCATTAATCGCGTTGATTTTTGCGCGTTTTTTGGCTTGAGTGAAAACGACCATGAACTGCGTCCAAAGCGCTTGCAACATCTTTTCTTCTGGCTCATTTCCGAATTGCGGCTCTATTTCGTCGAACGCATAATCGCATAGGTTGACGAACATTCTTAGCCGTGTTTCTTCTTTGGGCAATAGCATTATTGAACGATAAGTAGGCTCAAATATTGAACACACCTTTGTTTTTTCAACTTCTTGTTCCATCGCAAATATCCTTCGCCTTCGTAGGCGTAATATTGTGCCGTTGCGTAGTTGTAACGTTAACGCAGCGAATTTGGCCGTCATGCATCGTTACGGCGAAAGTAACGACTCCGAATCTTGTTCTAGCAATCTCTTTTTCAATAAGGCTAATTAATTCATTCATTGTTTGCCTCCTTGCGTAGTAACGCGGCATGCATTAATGTAAGCCTCCACGTCTTTCCTATGAAAGAGAACACGCTTGTGTATCACTGTCCTAGGAAGCTCGATATAGCTTACCAGAGAATCTAAGGTGGAAAGCCCGATTCCAAGTATTTGGGCCGTTTCGGCTCTTGACAGGAGAGTTTTTTCTGGCCACTCAGAGATGGCGTATGTAGGTTGTTTCATTGATGAAACCTCCAAATCATCTTGTTATCTGGAGTGATAACAAGAATCTGATATAGATTAACGGTACCATGCGGCATACAGCCGCAATCGCGATAATCTGAATCTATCAGAGGTCCGTGAAAAATGATAAAGATTTTATAGGGAAATTAAATTTTTCTTGCTTTTCTTAATAAATCTAATTCATTAAGCTTTGGAATTATAGTTTTTTCAGATAGAGCCGGATAACCGGTGTATGTATAAGTGCTAGGTTCTTTATCTTTTAAATCATTCTTTGTTTTGAGATTAAATAAACTCATAAAATAAATGTTTATTTGTGGAATATGAACTCTTAAATCTAATTCCTTATCATGAATAAAGGAACCTGGATAATACGCACCCCAGGAATCCTTTTTGGTGGCTTGCAGCGTGTTATTTTCATATTTCAGAACTTTAGCCCTTATTAAGATATAACAATAATCCTCAAACCTAGAACAATTGTTTTTTATTGCGATAAAATTATGATCTTGAAGTAAGGATAAAAAGTGTTTTTTTTCTTCACATTCTTGCTGGTCAAAAATAAAGCATCTTTTTTCCAAATATTCATTATTACTCAATTTGTCAAAATAACAAGATGCCAATTTGAGATAATCCTTAAAAGCCATTATGGCATGTTGTTTTAAATATTCTGACGTATCGGTTATTTGCTTTATTGGTTGCTCTTTATCGTTGATTTCCAATAAATTATCAGATAAAAAATCAATAATGGGCTCTTTTCTATTGTGTGGCTTATTTAGACCCCTATTTTCAATTGGCAACACGCGTATATTGCTCCATAATCCACTATGTAAAATGTCTGAGACAGTCGATTTTTCGTATAGTGCTAACTCTGTTCGTAAATGTGATGGTTTTATAAGTTTGAAAGAGTTTCTTTTATATTGTTTTATGCATTCAATGTTTTCTTTTGAAAAATCAAGCATGGCTTCGTTGTAGTTTAAGAAAAAGATTTTTTTTACTTTCTTTGGAATTTTGTTAATTTGTTCGAGGGGAATGATATTTGTTAAGCAAACATATTTCGAAAGTTTGACTGAATTTGCAAAACATTTAAAAAATTCGTTTTTTTTCTTATTTGTTGGAATAATTAAGTAATTATATACAATTATGCATCTAAGACAAATATCAACTAATTGAAATAGAGTCCATAAAATATTTGATTCTAAATTCTGATCCAAAATCGATGAATTTATGGATTGATAATATTCATCAAATGATATCATGTCTTGTTTCAAGTATTGATCAGAGGTAAAGTCTTCGTATACTGGCTGGTCATCTTGTCGTTTTCGAAGGTAAATCATACTCTCATTATACCAAACAATACCCGCATTCAACAAGTTTTTTCTGAAACTTTTTGAATGCGGGCTGCGTTGGTTGGTTTACGCTGTTTTTGTGACTTCTGTAGCCTTGTCCGCGCGCTCTATTACAGGAAGGAAAACGCTTTCTTGAACTTTGCGAAGTTTTTCAAGCGCGTCTTCGTTCTCTAGGTGTTCGGCGTAGTGGTCAAGCATTACTTCGGTTTTGTGGCCGCTTCCAGCCATTACTACGCGTTTGTCGCTAATTAGATCGGACACCCTGCTTACCCAGAGGTGCCGCCAAGAGTGGAAAACAATTTCTTTGGGGTGTGAAAAACTGATTGCAACTAAAGCTCTTTGAAGGTATTTGAGCCAGTTTTTGGGGTCGGTGGGATGAGATGGATTCAGTCCAAAGAATACAAAGCCTTTTTCGCCTTCGCCGTGGGGATTTTGCGCGGCTTGGGTTAGGAGTGCGGCTCTTAATGTATGCGGAATTTTAATTTCTCTTTCTTCGCCGTTTTTGCAGCTTTTGAGTCCGTCGTAGTTGCTCCAGGAATGGCGAATGTAGATTCTGTCTTCGCCGATGTCTTCCAATCTAAGCGCGGCGATTTCGCCTTGACGCATTCCGGTAAAGAAGGCAAGCTCGTTTGCAAGCTTAGCGGCATTGTTCTCCCACTTAACTTTGAATACCGCTTCCGCTTGGCTCAATGTTAAGACCTTTCGTTTTTTGGAATTGGCCGCGCACTTTAGAATTCCGTCGTGGCAATTGTTTTGCGTAAGGTTGTGGAAGTAAGCCCATTTCATTGGAATAGTCATCGCGCAAACAATTGAATTGATTGTTTTGTTGGCAAGATTTTTTACGGCCTCGTCTTCAAAAATTACAGTGATGTCGTCGCGTGTTATTTCGCCGATGCATTTGCCTTCCAACATTGGCAGCCAGTATCGCTTTATTCTTGATTGAAGCATAAGACAGTAATTTTTGTGGATTGACTGTCCCCTGCATAGTTTTTCTTTTATATAAGGCGACCTGTCATAGTCCCAAAACTCCAGCAAAAAGTCTTTGGCGCTTCGGCTTCCCTTTGATTCGGCAAGCACGGCGGAGCGCAACAACTTTTTCTCAAGCAGGATGTCCGTTATCGCTTTTGCGTCTTCCATTGTAAGGTTTAGCGTCTTGAGCGAATACATCAACGAAATCTTGTCAGAGCTGTTGTCCCGTTGTTCCTTTGAGTTTATGCGGGAAGGCATTTTCTTTGTAACAACCCATTCCATCGCGATGCGGTCCGCTTCCTGTCGGTTGCGCGTTCCAGTGCTTTTGTTTGTGGAATAGTTTCCGTTGGGGAGAAGAATCCTAGCATAATAAATGCCGGACTTCATTTTTAAAATTAAATAGGGCTTAGCCATGAGCGTCACCTCGCTTTTTAACCTATAGGTTAGAATCATAGGTTAGAATCGATGTTGAAGTTCACGCTAAGCCCTACTTGATTGGGTTTAGTAGTGTGCTAAATCTTTGTAACACAAACATTTAGCAATTTAGCAGGGGAGGGACTTGAACCCCCGGCCTTCGGGTTATGAGCCCGACGAGCTTCCAACTGCTCCACCCTGCGTCGTAAGTCCGTAAATATTAGCGATTTTGGCCCTTTTTGTCAATAGCCAAGCAAAGAATCCGCCTATACAAAATTACCAGTAGAATTTTACCGAAAGCTCCAAGTCGACGCAAACCAATTGGCTGCCGGACTTAGAATTTGATGATTTTTTGTAATCACCCGAATCGCCGGTTCTTATATACGTTTCGCCTTCGCTTTCGCCGGTGAACAAAACGCTTGTCTTTTGGCATAGCGAAAAGAAATCTTTAATTTTAAATTCCGCCTTAAAAGTTTGCCTAAAGGCGTAAAAGGCGGAATAAGTTATGTCTATAAATTGTTTTTGATTTGTCAGGTGATGGTCAAAGTCTATCATAGCCCAAAAGAGCGCGACTTCGGAAGCGAGCGTCAATTTTACGCAAGAAGTCGGCGCAAAGTCCGCCCTGATTCCTGTCCATGCAAAAAGGTTGTAAACTTCGTAATTAAGGACATCTCTTCCGTCAAAGCTTACGACTTCTCTGTTGCTTGTGTCTGAGTATGGCGCTCTTTTTTTTGTGGCGGAATTGTATTTTCCATACCAGCCTGTTCCGTCTTTTGCCTTAAAGCTCATGTATTGCGCGTCAAAAGAAAGGAGCGGCGCCAGTGTAATGGAGCTTGTGGGATAAAAATCAAAGGCCGCCGCCAATTCTAATTCGTAGCCTGGCAGTCCGCCGTTAGACTTTAAAAAAAGCGTATGCCTTGAAAAATCAGTTTTTGTCGAAGTGTCGCCGTCGGAATAAAGCGCGTCGTTTTGCCAGTCCGAATCTTCCAGATTTCCGCTTTTGCCTGGAATAAAAAATTTGCTCAAAAGATTCAATTCAAAGCGCTTGTATTGCGCTCCGACATTCAAGCCTGCGTACCAAGCGGGAAGCAAATCGTAGTCAAGTTGGCTAAGCCTGTATTTTCCGCCGGTTGACTTTTCGCGCCAAACAATTTCCTTGAAAAATCCAAGCCGCGCGCCAAAAACAGGCTCCACATTGAATTTCCAGCCGTTGGATTTTTGGGCAGACAAGGGAGCGGCCGCGCATAATGTCAAAAATATTGCGGCAAAAACGCGGGCGGCTTTTGTCACTCTTGCGTTCCTTGCAATGGATCAACTCCAAAAATTTTTGCCAGCTGCTTGCGGGTCACTTCCAAATCCTTGGGGTAGGGCGCCACAAATTCTACAATTTGATTTGTCGCAGGATGCGTAAATTGGATTTTATAAGCGTGCAGGGCAAGGCGGTCAATTAAAGGCCGCTCCATTTCCAAGTCGCCGTTGTAGCGCTTTTTTAGTTCCGAAAGATAAACGCCGCGCTGGTTTCCGCTGTAAAGGGGGTCGCAAACAATCGACAAGTTGTTGGCGCTTAGGTGCGCGCGAATTTGGTGGGTGCGTCCTGTAAGAGGCCGCGCCTCAAGCCAGCTGAATGGCCCGCAAGCGCCGATAAAATGAAAGTCCGTGGCTGATTCTTTTCCGTGCGTTTTGTTGACGACAGTCCGGTGCCTGGCGTCGCCGTCAGGCATCAGGGGCAGCGCAACTTTTAGGTCGGTCCAAAGCGGCCGGCCTCTGACCAAACAGTGGTAAACCTTATGGACGGAGCGGCCGGCGAACTGCGCGCACAGATTTTTGTGTGCGTCTTCGCCTCGGGCATAGACCACGATTCCGCTTGTGTCCTTGTCGATTCTGTGCACTGCAAAGAGCTTTCCAAATTCTTCTTGGGCTATCAAGTCCAGGCGGGGCGCTTCTTCGTCGTAGCGGTCGGCGGCCACGCAAAGGCCGCTTTTTTTGTTGAGGACGACTATGTCATTGTCGGAATAAATTACGCTGTAATTTGGAGTTGCTTTCATAGCAATTATAGTATAGAATAAAACGCAACTAAAATCAATTTTTTTTGTCTAATTTTATAGAGGAAAATAATGTCTTCATTGTACAAGGAATTTTTGGAAGAGCCCAGAGAATTTAACGGATACGAAGATTTAAAGGAACATTTTAAAATCAAGATTCCTGAAAATTTCAACTTTGCCTACGACATAGTTGACCGCTATGCAAATGACGAGCCTAACAAGAGGGCGCTTGTTTGGTGCGACGACCACGGCGAAGAAAAAATCTTTACTTTTAAAGAAATGTCCGAGATGTCAAAAAAGACGGCCAATTTTTTGACCGCCCACGGAATCCGAAAGGGCGACGCGGTCATGCTGATTTTGCGCCGCCGCTACGAGTTCTGGCTTTTTATTTTGGCTTTGCACAGAATCGGAGCAATCGCCGTTCCCGCGACAGTAATGCTTCTCAAAAAAGATTTGGAATACCGCAACGGCGCCGCTTCGATAAAAATGATTGTCTCGGTTGACGACGACAAGTTGATGAAAGAAATTGAGGCGTCGCTGCCCAAGTCTCCGACCGTAAAAAATTTGGTCACAGTCGGCGGCGACCGTCCGGGCTGGGTCAACTTTCACCGCGAGTACGAATTTTGCCTTCCGATTTTTGAGCGCATAAGCGGTTCCGAGGGAACAAAGAACGACGACATAATGCTCTTGTATTTTACAAGCGGAACGTCGGGCTACCCAAAAATGGTGGGCCACAATTTCCTTTATCCGCTGGGCCACATCGTCACGGCAAAATTTTGGCAGAACGTCGTCGAGGACGGCTTGCATTTGAGCATCGCCGAAACCGGTTGGGGCAAGGCTGTTTGGGGAAAGCTTTACGGCCAGTGGATTGCCGGCAGCGCGGTTTTTGTTTACGACATGGATTCGTTCAAGCCCGACTTGACGCTGCAAAAAATCGCCCATTACAAGATAACCACATTCTGCGCGCCGCCTACGGTCTACCGCTACTTGATTCGCCAAAATCTTTCCAAGTACGATTTGTCGTCGCTCAAATATTGCGTCACCGCCGGCGAGGCTTTGAACGCCGAAGTTTACAACCGCTTTTACGAGCAGACCGGAATCAAAATGTTTGAGGCTTACGGCCAGACCGAAGCCACTGTCATTGTCGGAAACTTTCCCGGAATGGAGCCCAAGCCAGGCTCGATGGGAAAGCCAGCTCCCGGCTACGACGTTCGCATCGCAAAGCCCAACGGCTCTCCCTGCGGCGTGAACGAAACAGGCCAGCTTGTCATCGATGTGGAAAAGTCGCACCCGCTCGGCTTGTTCTCGGGCTACTACAAAGACGTCGTTCTTACCGCGGAGGCCTTTGACAACGGCCTTTACCACACCGGCGACACGGCCTACATGGACGAGGACGGCTACATTTGGTTTGTGGGCCGCGCGGACGACATCATTAAAAGTTCGGGCTACCGCATCAGCCCCTTTGAGGTTGAGAGCGTCTTGCAGCAGCACCCGGCCGTTTTGGAATGCGCCGTCACCGGCGTTCTTGACGCAAAGCGCGGCCAGCTTGTAAAGGCCACGATTGTCTTGAACAAGGGCTTTGAGGCCAGCAAGCAGTTGGAAATTGAGTTGCAGGAATTTGTCAAGAGCCAGACGGCCAGCTACAAGTATCCGCGCATAATCGAATTTGTCGAAGAGCTTCCAAAGACAATCAGCGGAAAAATCCGCCGCGTGGAAATACGAGAAAAAGACAACAAGGATAAGGAAGAGTTGTAAAAAAACAAAAAACGCTCCCGCGGGAGCCCAAGCGCCCGCAAACGAGGTACTTTTAGGGTTGAGCGATTAGCATAACGTGTCCTAAGTTTGCGTCGCTTGCTCTCCCGCTCCGCGTTTTTTATTCTTTTCCCAATTCTTTCTTATATCTTCACATTAAATGGAGGGCGGCAAGTTCGTTGAGGACTTGCCGCTTGTTTTTTGTCCAGTCGGGCGCGAGCAAAATCTTTTTTGGACCGTCGCCGGTCAAGCGGTGGACAACCATGTCAGGCGGCAAAAGCGGCGCGATTTTTTTTAGCAACTCAAAATAATGTTCTTTGGTCAGGCATTCAAACTTGCCCGCACGCCAGTCTTTTTCCAAATCTGTTCCAGCCAAAACATACAGGCAAGTCAATTTTATTCCGTCAGAGCCGGCGGCGGCGACGCGGCGGACCGACTCAAGCATTTGGTTGTCGTCCTCGCCTGGCAAGCCCAAAATTAATTGGGTCACGATGTGGACGGCTGGGCAAGTTTTTTTGAGCGTCGCCACAGCCTGATAGTAAACGCTTGTGTCATATCCGCGCCTGATGTAGTCCGCCGTTTTTTGATGAACGGTTTGCAATCCGAGCTCGATTGTGACAAAAGTTTTTTGCGAAAGCTCGTTTATGACATCAAGAATTTCGGGGCCAAGGCAGTCGGGCCGCGTCGCTATGTCAACGCCTACGATGTCGGGGACTTGGAGCGCCGCAAAATATTTAAGACGCAGCGCCTGCGGGTCGCCGTATGTGTTTGTGAAGTTTTGAAAGTAGGCGATGTAAGCCGGCGGCGCTTTTTGGGCTTGGGACAAGTTGTGGTTATTGCATGAAACTGTTTGCAAGGTCAAGACGCGGGCGGCTTCTTGGCCTTGCGATAAATTTTTGTAAGCCAAAGAATCCGCCGCCTTCAAACCCGCGCGGCCCAGCGCTTTTTTTTGCACTAAGGCCTTTGCGCGCTCCAACTGTTCCGGAACGCTTAAATCTTTGGGCGGCATAAAGTCGCCGCTTCCGTTTGCCGAGCAAAATATGCAGCCGCGCGTGTCCAGCTTTCCGTCGCGAGTGGGGCAGGTACAGCCCGCGTCAACGGCCAGCTTGTAAACCTTGCGGCCAAATTTTTGTTTGTAAAAGTCGGAGAGCGAAATTGGCATAGGACAATTGCGGGGCGGCGCTTATTCTTTTATAAAGCCTTGCTTTTTTGCGCGCTCGATGTTTTTTTGCAGCCATTCCCAAACGCGGGGCATGTTGTCTTTGATTGGCTTTCCGCGCTTTTCGACAGCGGCGACGTCGGCTCCGGCTTGCGCCCAAGTGCCGCCGTCAACGGCCAGCGAATTGTTCAAAAATGGCTCGATTCTGTCCATGCAATTTGCGTAGCGAGACTCTGGCGTTTGCATCGCTTCAAATTCATCCCAAAGATTGCGCAGGCGCGTTCCAATGTCGGGCGGTAGCTGGCCAAAAAGTTTGTCGGCGGCGGCCCGCTCGCGTTCCTCTTTTCCGACATTCGCGGCCGCGTCATAAGCGAATGTGTCGCCCGCGTAAATTTCGACCAAGTCGTGAGCAAGGCAAATCGTTGCCGCCCGCGTTGTGTCAACTTCTTCTATAAAGTATTCCTTAAAAATAAGCGCCATCAGCGCGATTCGCCAAGAGTGCTCCGCGTCGTTTTGCCTGCGCGAGCCGTCCGCCAAATTTGTCCTTCGCAAAATGGCGGTCATTTCTTCCGCCAGCGCGGTGAACTTTAAAAGCGCGTCCAAGCGTTCGTCTCCCGACGGCAAAAAGTTTTTTATGATTTCTTCAAAAGGTTTTTGCATAGGCCGAATTGTAACATATTTTTGAATTTGTTGCCACAACAAAAACGCCGCCCCAAATCAGGGCGGCGCCTTTTGGCCTTGCGAGAGCGCCACGGATGGCGCGTTAATGGCAAGTCGAACGATTTGCAAGAATTAGGCAAGGCCTAATTCTTGTGGTTCTTTAATCGCACGGATGCGATTAAAGAACCGGCTTCATTGCCGTCATACGGACGGTCAAGGCGCGCTGGCGCTTAAAGCCTTGACTCGTCCGTTTTGCGTCGCGATTAAAATTATCGCGCCGCAATATAAGCTCTCATTATAGAACCGGCTTCATCGCGGTCATATAAGCGCGGAGCCTTCTTCCGACAACCTCGATCGGGTGGTTGCGGATTTCGGCGTTGACGGCAACGAGCTCGGCGTTATTGACGCAGTTGTCCTTGCTGTCCAAGCCCTTTCCGATTACGTCGGTGTGGATGTTGGGCATAAAGTCTTTGGCCATCATTGGGGCGGCCACACGGCTAAAGAGATAGCAGCCGTATTCAGCGGTGTCGCTGATTACGCGGTTCATCTCGTACAAGCGCTTGCGGTCGATGAGGTTGGCGATTAGCGGAACTTCGTGCAATGACTCGTAGTAGGCGCTCTCTTCCTTGATTCCCGCGTCGACCATTGTTTCAAACGCAAGCTCGCATCCGGCCTTGACCATGGCGACAAGCAAGATTCCCTTGTCAAAGTATTCCTGCTCAGTGATTTCTTCCTTTGACTCCTCGTTCTTCTCAAAGGGAAGGGCGCCAGTCTCTTCGCGCCAAGTCAAAAGGTCGTGGTCCTTGTTGGCCCAGTCCTTCATCATTGTGCTTGAGAAGTGGCCGCTGATGATGTCGTCCATGTGCTTTTGGTAGAGCGGGGCCAGCAACTTCTTAATCTCTTTGCTAAGCGCGTTGGCCTTGATTTTGGCGGGGTTTGAAAGTCTGTCCATCATGTTTGTGATTCCGCCCCACTTGAGGGCCTCGCTGACGACGTTCCAGCCGTGCATCAAAATCTTTGTGGCGTATTCAGGAGCGATTCCCTCGGCAACCATCTTGTCGTAGCAAACGATTGTGCCGGCCTGCAACATTCCGCACAAAATAGTCTGCTCGCCCATAAGGTCTGATTTTACTTCGGCGATAAAGGAGCTTTCCAAAACGCCGGCCTTGCTTCCGCCCATTCCCACGGCCAAAGCCTTGGCGTAAGCCCAGCCCTTTCCTTCGGGGTCGTTGGCGGGGTGAACGGCGATCAAGTCCGGAACGCCAAAACCGCGCTGGAACTCATGCCAAACTTCCGTTCCCGGTCCCTTGGGGGCGCACATCACTACAGTGATGTCGGGGCGGATTATCATTCCCTCTTCAATCATGTTGAATCCGTGGCTGTACCAAAGAGCCGAGCCCTTCTTCATCTTTTGCATTACTTCTGTGATTACGGGAGTGTGCTGCTTGTCGGGAGTCAAGTTTCCCACCAAGTCGGCTGTGGGAATCATCTCGTCGTAAGTTCCAACTTTGAATCCGTTCTCGGTCGCGTTCTTCCAAGACTGGCGCTTTTCTGTGATGGCAGACTCGCGCAAAGCGTAGCTTACGTCCAAGCCGCTGTCGCGCAAGCAAAGTCCCTGGTTGAGGCCCTGGGCGCCGCAGCCAACGATGACGATTTTCTTTCCTTTAAGAGCGTTCACGCCGTCGGCAAATTCTTCCTTTGCCATAGAGCGGCAATGACCCAACTGCAAGCGCGCCTCGCGCCACGGAATTTTGTTAAAATAATTTTCACCCATTTTGGTCTCCTTAGCGATTTTGTTCGTTGTCTTTCTATTCTAGCGCTTGCGGGCCATTCCGTCTAGCGCCGTACGGCTAAAATTTTGAAATAATATTAAAGTTTTTTATGGGGAGTTAAGTTGGAGGGGGTAGATTCTAAAGCGCTCGAATTTGGTCACTTTAATAAAATTCTATTCTATGATATGCTTTGAGTTGGAGCGAATTTTATGACAATAACAAAGAACCAGAATGGAACGGCGTTCACGCTTGCGATTGAAGGCCGCATTGACACAACGACAGCGCCTGAGCTGGACAAACAAATTCAGTCTTTGGACGGCGCGACAGAGCTTTCGATTGACTTTGCAAAGCTTGAGTATATTTCGTCGGCTGGCCTGCGCGTTCTTCTTGCTGCGCATAAGGCGTTCTCCCAAAAAGGCGGCATGACCATAGCCAACGCCAACGAGGCCGTTCTTGAAATTTTTGAAGTCACAGGCTTTAAAGACATTCTGAACATAAAATAAGGGCTTTGTCTACATGGCATTCCAAAATTTAATTTCGCGTTCGGACATGAGCGCTTGCCTTTTGTGCAAGGATCCGCCGTGCTCTTTGGCTTGCGAGCGCAAGCTTGATGTTGGAAAGCTTTTGCGGAGCGTTTGGTTTGACAATGAGGAGTGCGCCTCGCTTTGCCTTCCAGAAGAAAATCCCTGCGCGTCTTGCGGCGCTCCGTGCCAAAAGGCTTGCGCAAGGGCAGGCTCCGTTCAGATTAAAAACTTAATCCAAAAATTATATCAGGCCAAAGCCCTGCCTCACGACATTGAAAGCGCGCAAGCGATAGACTTTTCTTGCCTCAAAACTGACATTTGCGGAATTCAAATCGAAAATCCTTTTTTGCTTTCTTCATCTGTGGTCGCAAGCAACTACGACATGTGCTCCCGTGCCTTTGAGGCTGGCTGGGCCGGCGTTTGCTTCAAGACCATCTGCAACTTTCCCATTCATGAATGTTCGCCGCGCTATTCCGCGCTAAAAGGCGGCGACAATTCTTTTATGGGCTTTAAGAACATAGAGCAGCTTTCCGACCATAGCGTGGAAGAGAATATGGAAGTATTCCGCCGCCTTAAGGAAAAATATCCAAAGAAATTCATTCTCGCTTCAATCATGGGGCAAAACGAAGAGGAATGGGGAACGCTTGCCAAAAAATGCCAGGACGCTGGAGCCGACGCCATCGAGCTGAATTTTTCCTGCCCCAACATGGCGGAAGAAGGCTTGGGCAGCGACATTGGCCAGATTCCTGAGCTTGTGGAACGGTTCACAGCGGCGGCAAAAAAAGCTTGCTCCATTCCTGTCCTGGCAAAACTTACGCCTAATGTGGCCAACATGAGCGAGGCTGCGGAAGCGGCAAAACGCGGCGGCGCTGACGGCCTTGCGGCGATAAACACAATAAAGAGCGTTACCGGCGTAAACCTTCACACTTATGTAAGCGAGCCCTCCGTTCACGGAAAATCCGCCTTGGGGGGGTACAGCGGCGGCGCGGTAAAGCCAATCGCGCTCCGCTTTATCGCAGAGCTTGGGCTGAACAAAAATGTCGCGGGCCTTCATGTTTCAGGAATGGGCGGAATAGAAACTTGGAAGGACGCGGCGGAATTTATTTTGCTTGGCTCGCGCTCGCTTCAGGTTACGACCGCGGTGATGGAATACGGCTATCGCATTGTTGAAGACTTAAAGTCCGGCCTTGCCTTGTACATGAACCAAAAGGGCTTTAAGTCCGTTTTAGAAATGGCCGGGCTTGGCTTGGATTCTTTTTATATGAACACTGACGCGCTTGAACGCGATTCGATTGTCTATCCAAAGTACAATCCCAAAAAGTGCGTGGGCTGCGGCCGTTGCGTCATTTCGTGCTCGGACGGCGGCCACCAAGCGCTGCAGCTTTTGCCGGACAGAAAAATCCGCTTGAATCCAAAAAAGTGCGTTGGCTGCCATTTGTGCGTTCTTGTTTGTCCCCAAAAAGCACTGTCCTCAAGCGGTGTGAGAAAGCCGCTGGCTGAATAATGCGCCAGAGCGGCGATGACGTCTGTTTATTTTCCGTCGCCTTGTTCCACTTGCTTGATTTCTTGCTCAGAGGCGCTTTTGAGGGCGTAGGTGTCAAAGGCGGGGTCTTTTGGCAGCTGAATCTCGATGTTGGTTTTCTTTGCAAGGCGGACTTTGGCGCACTTCATTTTTAGCTCGTACACATGCCCGCCCTTGTCGCGGCTGTCGCTCACAAAGTGAAGGTGCCAGCCCGCCGCGTTTATTCCGTCCATGTAGTCAGGAAAATACACGCCCACAAGACTTCCGCTTATGTCGCTAAACTCAAAAGAAGTTTGCGTCGTCTCAAGCATTTTTTTTAGCGTCACATGGTGGGAGCGATAGGGCGCTTCGGATCGCGCGAAAATTTTTTCAAACGTTCCGCTTATCTCAACGATGTGCATGCTGTTGAGGCCAAAGTCTTCCTCTATGCGGTTGTTTAGCTCGGCTTTGAGGCCGGCCATGTCGTAGTCGCCGCAAATCTCAAACTCGCGGCATCCGTCCAAGCGCGCCACTGCCGCAAAAGGAACTCCGCGCTCGTCGCCGGCTTCTTCCACTGTTCCGTCTTCCATCGCACGGTAGCAAATGCCTTCAATGGCAATCATCTCGCCGTTCACGTCCTCAAAGGTTCCAAGTCCGGCCTCGCCATGCTTCATCAGCTGGCCCACCGTCACCACCGCCCGCGTGTATCCCAACGCCAGCGCCTGCAATGTTGAAACTTGATACATATTCGCGTCCATGTTTTTGCAAGACCTCTTGGAATGATTATAAGGGCAGAATTCGAGTTTTGCAAGGAAATTTGTTAGGGCAAAATATTGTCGAAACTGCGAACGGTAAAATTTCCGCGCAAACGCAGCGTCCGATAGGACGCGGTGAAACCGCTCGAACAAACAATTACGATTTTGCCAACGAAAATACGAGCGTAAAGGCAGCGTCCGATAGGACGCGGTGAGTCCGTTCGAAACAAAAGTTACGGTCTTGCAAGCAAAAGTACGAACGGCTGTATAGTTAAAAGATTGAATACAATTTAATTTTATGCAATTTTTTAGCAAAAATCTATTGCATTTTTTCACAATGCGCTTTATACTCAAAATTGTAAAAGAAATTGAAGAAGGACTGTTCCATGGGGCATTGGGCCTTGCGGAACAAGGCGTTTCTTTCAAATATCTATGGAGGCATTTTTATGAGAGAAGAGTGGAACGGTTTTAAAACCGGCCGTCTTTGGCAGGACGAAGTGAACGTCCGCGAGTTCATTCAGCTTAACTACACTCCCTATGACGGAGACAGCAAATTCCTTGCCGG
>JAFZLA010000047.1 GCA_017551705.1 Treponema sp. | reverse complement strand
TTCATCTGCAAGTACGACCCGTTCAAAGACAAGAACGGAAAGCCGTTCGGCCTGCCCCGCTACACCTTTAGGAACTTCTGCGAGGAAAACAATCTTGTGAATTTGGATGACAAAAGTCTCAAAATGTTTTACAATGCAACTGCGTATGAAGACGAGAAGGACGAGCGTATAAAGGCGCTTCTCCGCTTTGTGCAGACCGACGAGCCTGAAAAAGACGACTTTTCAAACCGTCTTAACGCGCTCGTTGCAAAGCTCAAGAAAAACGAAATATTCAAGCAGGAGTATGCCAGAATGAATTTGCACGACAGAGACATAAGAAAAGAAGGAATGAAACTTGGCGCTCGGCAAAACGCCATTGAAAACGCAAAAAAGATGCTTGCTGATAATCTTTCACCTGAAAAAATTTCTCAGTATTCTGGCCTTTCCCTTGACCAAGTGCAAGAACTTGCGAAACAACTCGCCGCCCCCGCGCAAGCATAACCGCATAAAAAAAACGGCGGCCAGCGGAAAACGGCAGGCCGCCGAACGCAGCCCCTGCGATTGAGGGGCTGACAAAAAAATCGCATTACGGTTGCACTTGCAAATATCCGTTTTCATCAACTGTGTAATTAGTTGTTCCGTCCGATGTTACAGCAAATTTACTGTGCTCAGTAGAAACAGAGCCTGTGCCTTCTTCAGAAAGAACTAGAACTATACTTCCGCCGCTAGGATATGACCACGGCGTAATTGTAGCGACAGTTCCTGTATTTGTAATCTCGCCATTAATAATAATCTGAGTGTCCCTCAAGCAAACATCATTATTGCTATTAACAAAAGCGTTGCCACTCATATAGAAAGCGCCTGCTACATAGACACCGTTTCCTGTAGAGCAAGTATTGCCAGAAATGGTGCCTCCTTCCATAATGAATGTACCGTATCTGGCGATTGAGACACCTCCTCCATATCGTGTTGCCGTATTAGAAACGACAGAACAAGTATCTTTCATTGTGACGGTTGCCTTCTCTCTGACGTTTATTCCGCCACCATCCCCGCTACTGTCTGTAGTGTTTTGGGTAATAAAGACGCCTTCTTCCAAAACAACCCTTGTATAAGAACTGCCATCTAGTCCGTCATATCCACCTACAGCCAAACCGCTTCCGCCGCCGCCTGTAATCTTAATATTCTTAAGAACAGGAGTGAGCGATCCCCTTTGGATATTTATATCAAGCGCTGGCTTATTCGTTACATTGCCGCCATTAATTGTATCCGAGCCTGATAAAATTCCTGGTGATTCTGAATTTCCTTCTATCGTAACTGACTTGGCGCAAGAAGAATCAGAAAGCTCAAATGTCTGATAGCTGTTAAGTGTTCCAACAACCTTAATAATAAAGTCTGTAGAAGAGTTTCCGTTTGTTGATATGTAAGTAGCAGCATCTGCGATGCTTGCAAGTGCACCGGCGGTATCCGCGCTGGAGCCATCACCCATTCCGTCTTGTCTAACATACAAGGTCACGCTTCCGCTTGTTCCGCCGCCGCCACCGCCGTTACCTGTTCCGTCATCAAGCTGGCCGCTTGCATTGATTGTCCAGTTGGGTGATGATGGCGTTGATTCTGGAAGTACTTCAAATTTACTATAGTTAGCAGAAAGCAAACCGGAACTGGTTTCTGTCACACACTGCAAACCGTTTTGGTAAACAGGTGTTATAAACTCTCCGTCATATATTCCCGAAGTAATTTTTGCCGCAGTAGTTGCAGACAAGTTACCCGCAATTATTATTGGATACTTCACGCTATAAGTTCCAGGAGTTACCTGAGATTCTATGACGGGAACAATAACATAATTTCTTTGGTTTGTACTATCAAACGGAATGCTTGCGTCGCCGCTCATTTCAAATCTTCCGCCTACATAAACTGCTGCATTACCATTTTTGCCTGCACTACCAGAAATGGTTCCTCCCTGCATTAAGAAGGTTCCCTCATCGATGCAAACGCCACCGCAAGAGCCCATGCCTGTTGCATTATTGCTGATTACACAACCAGAATTCATTGTTACAGAAGAATTTTTATTAATAAGAATTCCTGCTCCATCCCATCCGAGCCCCTGATTATTAGTAATGTAAACTCCACTTTCCAGAATAACTTCTGATGTTATAAGAGTCAGCAGGTTTCCATTCTGATCATATTCTGACATTCCAACCATCAAACCGCGATCATTTTTTGTAATCTTTAAATCCTTTATGTAAACTTTCAGTCCCTGTACAGCAACTGTAAGAACACCATTCTCATCTCTATTTCCATCAAGAACATCCTGTGGCTCTCCAGATCCATCCACACCTGTTGTTCCCACAAGCCTAATTGATTTTGCAACAATATCGCCTGTTATTGAAGTTTCACCGGTTATCGTTCCTGTAATATTGACTATATAATTTGCTTTTGAATATGGATTATCCCGGATGTAGTCCACTGCTCTTCCCAATGTAGCAAATGGATTTGCAGAAGAACCATCACCCGTAGTGTCAGAAGAGCCTGTAGCTGAAACATAAATTGAGACATTGCCTTCTACACTTGGATTAGTTGTTGTTAGCGCTCCGTCATATCCAACATACCACAAAGTTCCGTCGTCCTGCGGTTTGACGGAGAACTTGGAGCAAGCGTTGATAAAGTCCGGGGTACTAAGGCTTGGACCTTTGGAAGCGATTTGCGTTCCAGGAGTGTATGTGGTTGGTTCAATCGTTGGAACCGAAGCTTTGGCAAGATCGTCAGTGACAATTATAGTTGTACTGTAGACACAAACATAATCCGCAGGGGCAAAGCTAGCGGTTTCGCCAATGCCAAATATTGCCTTATAGGCATAAGCGCCGGCGGCATGTTTTGAACTGTTAAAGCTGACGGCGCCGCCTGTCATTAAAAACGAAAGGGTATAACTTCCCGCGTCCAAATAAATGCCGCCGCCCATTCCAGAGTCCGCGGTATAATTTGAATTTTGCGAAATGGAGCCTCCTGTCATTACAGCGCTGGTTGTACCGGTGACGCAAAGTCCGCCGCCTTTGTCAGCCTTGTTTTTCTTTATAGAACCGCCTGCTATTGCTAAAGTTGCATTTTCCGTTCCAACTCCTTCCTGTCTGCCTTCCACACAGACGCCGCCGCCCATTCCATTTATACAAGTGTTTTCGTAAATAGAGCCGCCGTTGATCATAAGCGACATTTCATTAGTGGATGTTGAAGCCGCGTAAATTCCGCCGCCCTTATAAATAGAGGTGTTGCCGTAAATTTCCGCTCCGGCATTTATTACAAGTTGCGCGCCTCTATAATAAACTCCTCCGCCACCGTAATAATTGCTAACATTGTATCCGCCCGTAATCTTTATACACTGCAACACAACGGCCTTTGCGCTGTTGATTGTCAGAGTGGTTCCCGGATTTGAATTGTCAAAGCCGCCGTTTATCGTCTTTATGTCGGTGGCTTCTTTGCTGGCGACAGTCAAGCCGTCAATGTCGCTGTCAGCGTCGTTTGGAATTATTTGTCCGCCTTCCAAGTCGCTCAACAAAACGATGCCCCACGCTTCGCCGGAGTTGTAAGAATTATTTGGGTCTTCTACAAGCTCATGGATTTTTGCAACCGCATGTTCAATGCTGTCAAGGGGACTGGCTTCCGTTCCGTCGTTGGCATCCGCGCCTCCGCTAGCTGCGTTGGCCACAAAGATTATGTTTACAGGAAGTTGGTTCGAAGGCTCGACATACTCGTCGGGATCTTCCGTTCCCAAAACCAAAGAGACACTGTTCACGCCGGCCTTTACAATAAATTCTTCCGAGCGGCCAAAAAGAAAGTCGTGGCGGCCGTCCGCGTCCTGACTGTAAACAACAGCCTTTGCATAAACGCTCAAGCCTATGGGCACATTATTGAATGTCGCGGTGGCTCCGTCTGACACAGGAATCGAGGTCGCGTCTTGCCAGCCGCCATGCAACGAAATTTCCATGGAGAGGCTTGAGTCAAATTGAAATTCTCCGCTGGCAGAGGAACGGCTTATGCTAAAAAATTTAGATTGAATAGACTGAACCGTTCCCGCGTCCAACGTAAATGACACTTGGCTTGAAGCGCCGCTCTCCGCCGAAGCGAACGAACACGACATCGCGTTGGCAGCGACCAAAATTACAGCGACGGCAATTGCCGCGGCGGTAAAAAACTTTCTTTTCATTTTTTATCTCCTTTTATCGCCCGACCACTTCAAATTCCATGTAGACCAACTTTATGTCCGGCTCAAATTCAAATCCAACAACTTGTCCTTCTTCTTCCAAATTTTCGCGGGTCTTTTGCCGCCACTCCTCGACGCTGGAGTCTTCGCCCTCGGCCAAAACCATTTCCATCGTCACTTGGTCAAAGGGAACGATTTGAACGCGCGTCGTCCTTATGACGCAAACAGGCGTCCGTTCCGCTCCCAAAATCAAGTAATGCTCGTCCGAGACAGGCAAAACTTCGTTGTCAATTGCGTAGCTTGAATAAGGAAAAAACGCCGCGCGCTTTTTTCCGGCCAAGAGAGATGCGATGCGTTCCGTTCCGGCAAAGCCTTTTGCCTCAAAGCCAAAGACGCCCGCATACTTCGACTCGGGGTCAAGGCCTTTTTCTTTTAAAAACTTTTGCCAATACTCATACTCTGTCAAAGCGGGCCTCCCCTATTTTTTTACAATCGCTATTATCAAGGCCAAAAGCAAAAATAAAAGGGGAACGACTTCAAAGGCCAAAGTTATCACGGACACGCCAAAAATTTGCGCGGGAGAAGAAACGACTATTCCCAAGTCACAAAGAATCTGGTAAACCGAGCGGGCGTAAAAAGTCAGGACAAATGTCAAAAGGCAAATCACGCTGGCGCTTCTTTTTTTTGCGCAAAGCAAAATCGCGGCAAAGGCGCAAAGGCCTCCAAAAACCAAGCGGACGCAATGCAAGATGATTTCAGAATTATGCATTTATCTCCCCCATCTTTTTTAGGACGCCGATTTCCGCTCCAAAGGGAACTATAGAATCGACATGATAGTCTGGGCTTATCGCGACGCCCGCGTCTAGGCAGGCCAAGACAAAGCCGTCGTACTTATCTTCGGGAACTTTTGGACACAACCAACAAGATCTTCGCTCAAAAAACTTTGTCAAAATTTTGTCGTAAACAAAAAAGTCTTTTTCTTGCCTTTGCTTTTGCGCCGCTATTAAGTCGTAAATCGCCCGGGCCGAAGCGGCAAGCAGCGCGGGCGGAAAAAATTCGCTTGCGACGGGAACCGCTTCCTGACCAAAATCGCGCGCGGCCAAAACAAAAAAGTTGTTGGTCCACGGAAGCGGCGGCGCGATTATCACGTTGTTGACGGCGCTGTAGTCAACGTCTCCAAAGGGCTTGTAAAAGCTAGCGCTTTGCGGGTCCAGCAAAAGCGCCGCCTGCATGGCCGCCTTTTTTTGGCCAAACAAAAATATTTTTCGCTTGCTTTGCAAAAGGTCGCCCGCGGCTTTTTGCAATTGCGCGCGGTGGGCAGTCTCAAAGGAACCGACCAAGTTTTTGGACATGACGTTTTTAAAGACGGTCCTTGCCGGAGAATCCCAGCCCAAAATCGCGCGGCCTCCCTCTTGATACAAGTCGGCCAAGCGGACGTTTTTTTGCGTGTACAAAAAAGGCCCGCGCGCGCGAGTGATGTTTCCATAGCGTTTTTTTATTTCGGAATAGTATCGGTCAAGGTTCATCGGTTCAACTTTCTCTTTGTTCTATTATAACAAATGCGGCTTGGGTTGTAAACAAGCGGGACTTTTGTTCTTGGTGAACGTCCAGCGCGGCCGCCTGCCGTCTAAAGGAGCCAAACCGTCCGTCGCAGGAGGTGCAATTGCTTGCGGCAACGATGTTCTCTTCCAACACGCCCGCGGCGGCAAGGCAGTTTAAGTTGGCGCGCAAAAGCGAAAGCGCGTACAGGCCGCCCCCGTTTTGGTCACTGTCATGTTCGGGCTTGACCCGGACATCCTTTACGCAGTCGCCGCCAAAATTGTCAGTAAAATATTTGGCGCGCTCGCCGTCAACAATGTAGCAGCAGTCGTGGATGTGCGGGCCTATGGCCACCAAAATGTCTTGCGGCTTGGAACCGTATACGCGCGCCATCTCTTGGACGACGCGCGCGGCGATTCCGGTGCCCTTCCAGCCGGAATGAGCGGCTCCAAAGGCGCCGGTTTTGCTGTCGTAAAAATAAATTGGAACGCAGTCCGCCGCCGTGACAACAGGAACAAGGGCCGCGTTTTGGGTTATGATTCCGTCGCCCTGCAAGCCTTGCGTGTCGCCCGCCGCGCGCGCCTCCAGCACTTTTTGCGAATGAATCAGTTCCAGCGGGACGATTGATTTGTTGCCGCTAGGGCCGCCAAACTTTTGGCAAAGGCCGGCAAGAAATTTGTCGCGGTTGGGATTTGTTTCGTTCCACCTAAAGCGCATGGAGCCCGCCGCCAAAAGGGTCATGCCCCAGAGCGGCCGCGCGTTTTGGTCTTGCGACGCGTCATAAGGCGCGCCGTTTTTGTAAAATGGAACAAGGGCGTATTTATAGTCGTTGGGCTTTGCTGCTTGGGCAACGTCAACAAGACAAATCATTTTGCTCAGTTTCCAGGAATGTCGATTTGCTCAAGCTCCTTGAGCACGTCCAAGGCCGCGGCAAAACATGTTTTGCTTTTTTGAAGGCTTTCCCTAAAGCTTGCGTTTTGCGATCCTTGTATCGCGGCCATGTTGTGGAGTCCGTCGTAGCGGGTGTCTTTTTTTTCGCCAAAGACGCCGTTCAAAATGTTCAAGACCGAGCGGGCCTGGTCGCAAAAGGAGTTTCTTGTGGCGCGGACAATCGCCTCTTTTTCCAACATCAAGCTGTCGATTTTTGACTGGGCGGCCAAAGTGCGCAAGTGTTCGCTGGCCAGCTTTTCAAAAACCATTCCGGTCTGTCCCTTGTTGGAGATGTCTTCCTCAAAGCTGTACATTCTTGAAGAGATTTGCGAAAGTTCGTTGAGCGTGTTGGCGAACTCGGCGCGGTTGTCCTTGTTGACAAACTGGCCTTCGAGCAAAAGAATTTTTAGCGGCTCCACAACTTCGTTCAGTTTTTTTGAAACGAACCACATCAAAAAGCCCGCCGTGTTTTCGTAATGGAAATCGATTCCGCCCCACATGTGCGCCCAAGGCCTGTCGGGCAAAAGAGGAACTCCGTCAATGTCAAAAACTTCCTTGAGCCGCTTGTTGAGGCCTACGCGCTTTTTTTCTTTTAGCCAGGCGTTCCACTGCTCGTCAAATATTTTTTTCCATTGGTCCTTGTATTTGGCAAACCAATCTTCGGCGCCTGCAAACTGTTCGGGCTGCCATTGGATGTTGTTGTAGACAACCTTGTTGACGTATCTGAGCGGAACGGTGTTTATGAACATGTGAATGATAGAAAAGAACGAATTGGCCTTGTCCATAAATTCTTTTGCGCGCGAATCTTGGTCAGTTGCTTCGCTGGATGCGGGAACCATTTTTTTTGCCGAGAACAAAAAGATTGACTCAAAGGCTTCGGTGGGCATGTTCTTTCCGTTGCACAAAATTTTAGAGAAGGCGTTGAGCTCGCTTGTAACGGCCTCAAAGCGCGCCACCTGCGAATCGCTCAAGCCGCCCGAAAACCCCGAGACAAAGCGCTCAAAAGGAAGCTTTGTAAATTGATACAGCCAGTCGACCGAAACCGCGCACTGGTACAAGTAAGACCTTCGGTGCGACGGAAGCTCCTTTATGACTTCTTCCATCTTGCGCAAAAAGGAGGCGCGCAGCTCGCCGGTAACCTCGCGGTCAAGGGGCAGGCTCATCGGGTCAACTTCGGAATTCATTCTTTGCGTCACTTCGGGAGCGACAACCGTTCCCAAGAAAACGTAAAAGCCTCCGATGTTTTCGTAAATCGCGTCAAGGTAGGGCCTAAAAAAATCCGCGGCCTTTCTAAGCTCCAAAAGCTTTTCGTAAAAAATTCCCAAAAGCAGCGCGCCCCTGTAGTCAATCAAGCCGGGATAGTCATGGTTGAGCTTTCTAAAAAGCGCCATTATTTTGTCGTCGTTGTAAAGCTGCTCTTTTGAAGTCGAGGTCAAGATTGAACGAAGCCAAAGAATAAAGCGGTAAAGCAAGGACTCCTGCTTGAGGTTTTCTTCCAGGACAATTTCGTCGGCGTTCATCGACGGGTCTTTGTCGGACTCCAAGGAGCGGCTTTCGGGATCGCCTTCCAGGGGCCTCATTTTGTCGAGCAAATCCCTGCGCTCGTCTTCGCTTATAAGAGAAACCAACCGTTCAAATGTAGAAAGCGCCTTTTCCGCCATATTTAAGAATTATAATAGAAAAATTAAGAAAATTCAACAATGTGGAAAAAAATAAAAAAACGGCTCCCAGTTGCGGATGCGTCCGGTCGGCGCCGCTAGATATCGTCGCTTCACGCGCATTGCGCTTGAAACTATTTTACGCTGCCGCTATCGCGTCAGCCGCAATGCGAGTGCCGCCGCCGGCCGCCCCGCGCCTTCGCGCCGTTTTTTTTATTCTTTCACCACTTGAAAAAGTTCTTCAATTATATTAAACTTCTTAAAAATCAATAAAGCGGCGCGTCCGCCGCAGAGGAGAACCTATGTCCACGCCTTTGGAAAATTACCTTGCCAAATCAAACGGAAAGCCCAGCGCCGCCATGTGCGCGTATGTGGCAAACTTGCAGCAAGTCGCCGCCGTCGGCCCCGACATCGCCGCGTCAATCGTAAACGAGCTTGAAAACCAGCGCAGCCACCTCAAATTGGTGGCCAGCGAAAACTACTGCTCGCTCAACGTTCAGGCCGCGATGGGAAACTTGCTCACCGACAAGTACGCCGAAGGCTACCCCGAGCACCGCTACTACGGCGGCTGCGTGAACATCGACGCGGTTGAGAACACCGCCGCCCGCGAGGCCGAAAAACTTTTTGGCGCGGACTACGCATACGTTCAGCCCCACTCAGGAGCGGACGCAAACTTGGTCGCTTACTGGGCGATTCTCTCCAAAAAAATCGAAACTCCCACATTGGAAGAGCTTGGCGTAAAGTCGCTGGCGGATTTGACAGACGCGCAGTTTGACGAGCTGCGCAAAAAGTTTGGAAACCAAAAATTGATGGGCTTGGACTACTCTTGCGGCGGCCACTTGACCCACGGATACAGAATGAACGTCAGCGCCCGCATGTTCGAAAGCCACCCCTACGGCGTTGACAAAGAGACAGGCCTTTTGGACTACGACGCGATCGAAAAGCAGGCTATGGAAGTCAAGCCTTTGATTTTGCTCACAGGATTCTCCGCCTATCCGCGCAAGATTGACTTCAAGAGATTCCGCGCCATCGCCGACAAGTGCGGCGCCACATTGATGGTCGACATGGCCCACTTTGCCGGACTTGTCGCAGGAAAAGTTTGGACAGGCGACAACGACCCCGTAAAATGGGCTGACGTTGTGACAACCACAACCCACAAAACTTTGCGCGGACCGCGCGGCTCGATCATTCTTTGCAAAAAGGAATACGCCGACTACGTCAACAAGGGCTGCCCGATGGTTTTGGGAGGCCCCCTCGGACACGTCATGGCGGCCAAGGCCATCGCGCTTAAGGAAGCCAACACTCAGGCCTATCGCGACTGGGCCTCGCAGGTCGTAAAGAACGCGCAGGCTCTTGCCAAGTCTTGCATGGATTTGGGAATGGTCTTGCAGACAGGCGGAACCGAAGACCACCTTATGCTGGTTGACGTGACCACTTACGGCCTTACAGGAAAGCAGGCCGAAGCCGCTCTCTTCCAGTGCGGAGTCACAGCCAACGCCAACGCCCTTCCTTACGACAAAAACGGCGCCTGGTGGACCAGCGGCATCCGCATCGGAACTCCCGGCCTCACCACTCTTGGCATGAACGAAAAAGACATGGCCGAAGTCGCCTCCATCATCGACTTTGTCCTCAAGGGAACCAAGCCCGGCCTAACAAAAGACGGAAAGCCCGCCAAAGGCAAAATCGACCTCGACGCCTCCGTCCAAGCCAAAGCCAAGGAGCGCGTCAACGCCTTGCTGTCCGCGCACGTCTTGTACCCGGAATTGGACTTGGAGTTCTTGAAGAAAGAATTCTGTTAGCGGCAATAAAATGGAACGCAAGCCCACAAGCGAATGTTAGCCGCATAAGCGGCAACATTTTTGCTCGCTCGGCTCGCAAAAACAGCCGTATTGATTGAAAGCGCGGCGGAAACGCCGCGTTTTTTTTATTGGCGCGGCAGTTGTTGTTAGTTGTTTGTGTTGAATTTTTTGCTTAATTCAGAATATTCCTCTAGCAAGGCGTTGCATACAAACGAAGCGTAGTAGTCATAAATTTTTCTTTTGTCTGTTCTTGGATCATAAAAAAAGCCTTTGTACACATCTTCCATAATGTCCAAAATTTCTGGATCAGGAACAAAAACTGTCTTTTTTAAGCATATCATTTTCTCTTTGGTGTCGTAAACAAATATGTTGTAGACGCCTGCAAATGTTATTTCTGTCTTTGTTCCGAGTTGTGAAAAAACATTCCATTCTTGATAGAACACTTCGACAAATGTGACATATCGGGCTAAGCTTTTGTAAGCGGCAAGCTCCTGCAAGGAAAACTGCCCAAAGTATGCGTATTCCCTTGCGTTCGCAAGGTTTTGGCTTTGCAATGTTTCTCCAAAATGATAAAACATTCCGCTGCCTCTGTACAGAGTTTCCCAATTCTCTTTTTGACCGTCCGAAAGTTCATGAGCGGTTTTAAAGCCGATAAAATCCATTACTATATGTTCGCCTGACTCAACCTCGACAATTGGGTTGTAAATTTTAAAATCTATTGGCTTAAAGGCGAAAAGAAAACTCGTCATGAAACAAAAGAAAGCAAAAGCAAAAAAAAGCTTTTTCATAAAATCCTCCAAAAAAAATCTCTAATTATTATCACCCGCGCGGTTAAAATTGTCAAGAAAAAACTTTTTTTATTGCATTCGCTCTGCCAAAAAAAACCAACATTTCCACTAGCAAAATCAAGCGAAGCGCGCTATTATATTATGCGCAAGGAGGACGGCCATGAGCGGAAAACGGTTGGACAACACAATATATCTTATGTATCTCGTCACGGAAAATTATAAAAAAGCCCACTCGTTGACTTCCGAGCAATTTTTGGACTTAGACAACAAGTACCATATAATCCGCTTTGTCGGCGAATGTCCTGACATTTTTGATTCAATGTCTGGCGCCGAGATGGTCGAGGAGATAAACCAATATGTCGCCGCTAGCTGACAGCCGCCTTTACCACGGAACTGCCGTAAAAATAAAGAAAATCGACGTTTCAAAGGGCCGCGATTGCAAAGATTTTGGCAAAGGCTTTTACATGGCTTTTTCCAAAACGCAGGCTATCGGAATGATGCATAAAAAATACCGCGAAACGCTCGCCCGCCGTCCCAACGCAGACAAAAGCGCGCTTTCGGAAACACTTTACGAGATACAAATCGATTTGGAATACGCAAAAACATTGAATATAAAAGAATTTAAAAACGCTGACCTAGAATGGCTGGACTTTGTTTTGATGTGCCGCGAAAAAGGCGGAACGCCGCATGACTACGACTTGGTGATTGGTCCGACCGCAGACGACAACACAATGGTCTGCTTGAATTCTTATTGGCGCGGTTTTTATGGCGAAGTCGGTTCTGACGAAGCAAAAGAACGGCTGCTGAATTATTTGGAACCGGAAAACCTTGGGATTCAACTATTCGTCGGAAATCAAAATATTGCGGACAAGTTGATTCTTAACGTAAAAGAAATCGCGTGGAGCTGACATGGACGAACTGAAGGCGGAACACCTAAAGGGCTTGTGCGTCATAGAGGCGACCAAGCACCTTATGCAAAAATACGATTATTCCCACGAAGAAGCTTATAAAAAATTTCTTGACACAGACATTTACAACGTTCTTATGAACAGCGATTCCGACATGTTCTTGGAAGATGACTCTTACATAAAAAAAGCCCTTGACTTGGAACTGTCAGAAAACAAAGCCGCGATGTACAACTTCATTCAAAACAATTAACCCACCCGGCAGCGTCCGCAAGGACGCGGTGAAACCGCTCGAAAAAACAATTTCAGTCTTGTGTCCAACTACACGAGCGGAACTTCCTGCATCACCGGCGCGTAATACCCGCTGGAAGAAATGACTTGCTTGCTTCCCAAATGCCGCGTGTCGCCCAAGCGTTCCACCCTAAAGACTGCCTTGCCCCGCTCGCGCTCCTCGCTGTTCAAAACAGTGACCGAAGTTGGCGCGACGAAAAAGCCCTGCCACAAAATCAATGGAGAGCAGCCCACCAAATGGCTTATCGCCGCGAACATCACGCCCAAGTGGCAAAAGCAAACGATTGTCCGCGGATCGTATTCTGGCTTGTTTGAATGCAAGTGGTATTTGGGAATGAAAGTTTTTTTGTCAAAGTTGGGGTTTTTGATTTTGCCGTCGGTCTTGTACAAAAAGCCGTCGCGCTTAAAATGGTATTTGGCCAAGAGCGCGTCCAGGCCGTCGCAAACTTCCTTGTAATTTTGCGCGACAGGTCCGCTTTTCATAAGCTTTGTGTCAAGCCATTTTTTACGGTCCAAAAATTTTTCTTCGGAATAGTAGTAGCTGGGAATCAAGTCCCACGGAATGCGGTCGTGTCCGTCAAAGGGGTCTTTTACCGGAACGTAAAATTCGCGCAGCCAATCCAGCGTTGTCGCCTTGCGGCCAATCAAGTCCAGGCTGACATTTGCCGTGGCCTGCGCGCGGCCCAGCGGCGAAACATAAAAGTCGGTGACGTTCCATTTGGCCACTCGTTTTGCCAAAAGCCGCGCTTCCTTAAAGCCCTGCTTGGTCAGAGAATCGTGTTCATAGTCCGGGTCGCCGTGGCGGATAAAAATAATTCGCATGCGCTCATTTTATCTGAACGCCCCTAAAATTTCAACCGCGCCTCTTGACAAGTTTACTTGGCAATGATATTCTAAAGGCGATTACCAAGTTTACTTGGCAACACTGACGGAGGAAAAAATGACTTTGCGACGGATGCGAAAATTCACGCTGATAATGGCTATGCTTTTGTTCCCGATTACGATTTGGTATTTTTCGCCCTACCTTATAATCATGGCGGCGGCGCGGCATGTCATCAACGGAAGCTTCATCGTATTTACGCTGATGTTCGTTTTGGGAATTTTCTTTGGCCGTCTTTGGTGCGGCTTTTTTTGCCCCACTGGCGGAATGAGCGAATGCTTTGCAGAGTTTTCTCCCAAGGCGCCTAAGCAAGGCTGGAGGAACTATTTAAAATACGGAATATGGTTTGTTTGGATAAGCGGAATTGCAGTCTGCCACATTTTTGGAAAAGGCGACTACACGATCCAGCCCTTCTTTATGACGGAGCATGGAATCTCGGTTTCGAACATTTACTGCTACATAATTTATTACGGAATCGTAATTCTCTTTTTGATTCCGGCGATAGTTTGCGGAAAGCGCGCCAACTGCCATTACATTTGCTGGATGGCGCCCTTCATGATTTTTGGCTACAAGTTTGGCCGATTCTTGCGCCTTCCGCAACTTAAGATTAAGACAAGGCCGCAAAACTGCGCCGGCTGCAACAGCTGCCAAAAAGTTTGCCCGATGGCGCTAGACGTCCGAGCCCTAGCCCAGCGCGGAGAAATAAATTCCGCAGAGTGCGTTCTTTGCGGAGAATGCGCGGCCGCTTGCAAGACTGGCGCGCTGCAATATAAATTTACTAACAAAAAAGGAGACCATAATGACTAAAGAAGAGATTTTGCAAAAAAGCCGCGGCGAAAACGCTGGCCGCGACACCTTCGATGTGGAAGTTCAAAAGACGGCGGCAAGGGTCGCATACTTTTCATCTTTTGGATTGTGCATCCTTGTCAGCGCGATAAACTGGATTTTTGAAGGCAAGGTCAGCGCGCAAGTTTGGATTGTCTTTTTTGGAATGCTGAGCGTGGCTTTCTTTGTAAAATTTTTCAAAATGAAAAAAAAGCACGAACTTTTTGTGGCGCTAGGATACCTTGCGATTTTTGCCGCGCTAATAGCCGCCTACATTTTTGAATTGCGCGGCCGTTTTGGGAGCGCCGCATGAACGAAGACCTTGTGTTGCAAAACCGACTTAAAGAGATTCGACAAGAAAAAAAACTTTCGCAAGACGCGCTGGCAAAAATGGTTGGAGTTTCCAGAAACACAATCAGCTCAATTGAAACGCTTCAGTTTTGCCCCACCGCAAAACTGGCGCTGGTCCTATGCGTGGCGCTGGACAAAAGGTTTGAAGAAATTTTTTACTTTTAGTACGGAAAGAGGGGGATTCGCCTTCCGCCTCTTTTGGTTTACCTATGCGGAAAGAGGGGGATTCGAACCCCCGGTGGTGTTTCCACCACGCGCCCCTTCCAAGGGCGTACCTTAAACCAACTCAGACATCTTTCCAAAGAACGGTTTCATTATAACGCGCGCCCATAAAAAAATCAAGCGGCGCTTTGGCCGCTTGATAAAAAACAAAAAAGTATTTCATCTATCGAATTTAGGAGAAGTAATCTCAAGTTCCTCGTCAGTGTGGTACTTAACAATTTCCCAGCCTAATTCAAAATAAGGACGGCTGGAAAATGTTATCACGCCTGTCTTAGAAGCGGCTCCAAGAAGACGAACAGCTCGCCAATTAAAATGACCGCTAGGCGGAACGGTCACAACAACGCTCCGGGTGTTGTCGTCATCTTTATTTCCCATAATACCCTTCTTAAAATTACTGCCTTCAACAAAATCTCCTGTAAAAAGTATTTTGTCCATTGGAGACACTCCGCGAACCGTAAGGGTAATCTTTGCGCCGGGCGCCAACACAGCGGACGGTTTGCTCGCAGCGGAATTTTGGGGAGCTTCGGGCTTTGAAGCCGAAGCCGTCTGCGAGGAGGACTGGGCTTGTGTAGAAGCCCCCGCCGCCGCGCTTGCTGAAACCGCGCCTGCCATAGCAGGGGTTGGTTGTTTTTTTGCCAATGTGTCCAGGGTTGTTGGAGTGAATAGCGCATTGTCATTGACCCACTGGGCTTGAATCATAATGTTTCCAGGATTGGCGCCTGCGGCAGTGTCATAATCCTTTCCAAAATACGGACTATATTTTCCAGCAGGAACATCAATGCCAAATTGGTTGCATCCCCTCGCTACGATTGTATAATCCGTAGCGGCTGTTTTTACCGCAGTTCCAATCGCGTCAACCAACACGCCTACAATTGCAAGTATACTGCCACTGTTTGTCAGTCCGCTCTTGAACGCAGTGTCGCACACACAGTTCATCTTTCGCGAGTAAACAGCATTTCCTGTTGTTGTCGAACGAATTATGTATTCAATCTCAACGTCAACTTTTCCGCCAACAGGATGCTTTTTCCAGTTTGTAATTTTGGTGAACAAAACCAAATCGGCGCCAAAAGTTCTCTTAAACGCCGTAAGGTCTGACTCCAAGAAAAGCTCTGAATCATAGGCGCTTTCTTGCTGAAGAACTTCATAAGAAAGAAGAGGCGGGAAAGAATAATAACCCCTATTTGCCACCGCAGTCTGCAATGTAAAGTAAAAATAATCTTTTGCGTCAACATTGTTAGTAAGATTTATGGGAGGCATAACAAGGACCGAGGCTGGAGGATTTTCCGTATAAAACTCCGGCCAAACATTAATATTTTTTCCAGCGGACGGCGACACGCAAGATATTAAAGCAAAACAAAGCAGAGCGCCAAAAACCGCGACAAACAAGCCTTTATTTTTCATGATCACCTCTCAACCTTTCTGATTATACTGTTCATAAACTGTACGCTTTCGGGATAAAGCTCCATCTCTTTTCTGAGCAAAGCTTTTCCTTCCTCAACCTTTCCAGCCTTTATCAAAAGATATCCGTAATCGGCGCAAAGTCCAGGAGGAATAGTTTCACGTATCGTTCCTTCTTGTCCGTCAAGAACTTTCTGATAAACTTCAAACAGTTTTTCGGTGTCTTCTTCGTTCCCGCCCTTAACATATTTGTATGTTTGCGTTGAGTAATAATCCCAATTATACAAAGCTTTGTAATTTGACGCGCAACCAGCAAACAGCAAGGGAAGAAAAATCGCAAAAAAAGATAAAATTCTATTCATATGTCCTCCGTCGCATTGTTAAGGCAAAGAAATGATTTTCGTTTGATTGGCAGAAACAAAAACTTTTGTTCTTGCAACAACACTTCCTTCAAAGGAAATCTCAATGTCATGGGCTCCGGTCGCAATTTTATAAGTGTACTTGTTCTCGACGGCCCGGTTTTTTATCGAATTAACGTCGGCGTCAAAAGGTTCCGCTCCGTCAATCACAACCTGGACTCTATGTAAAAATTCTGTAGCGCCTGATTTTGTAGAGCTTATAGTCTGATACTTGTTTGTGTCGCCCATAATCTCAAGATAGGCCACGTTTTCAAGTCCGTGACTCACTGTTGTGGCGCTCATGCATGAAAAGAATGACATCGCTAAAAACAAAACGCAGGCAGAAAACGCAAAAGACGTCAAAACAAATCTAAAAAAACTCTTCTTCATAAAACCTACTCCTTCTCTTGGATTATGTAAGCCGAAAGATTGTTCTTGTCAATCTTTGCTTCCAAAGTCACTAATGACCATTCGTTTACAGGATCGTCTCCTCCCGTCATAACCACAGTAACAGTTCCTATTGACTTTCCTGGAAGCTCTATCATCATTCCAGTCTGCGGATTCTTAACTTTTTTTCCGCGAGCCAAAACAATGAAAGTGTCTCCAACTTTAACACCTTGACTTTTTCCGCCTGAGATTATGACTGAATCATCATCGACTGCAAGAAAGTAACTTTTCCAAGGCCTGTCCATACAGTTGTTGACAATATTTTCAACCAACTGGCTGATTGCGGCGTCAATCGCTTTGTCGCTCAATGTCGCGTCGAATCCCGCCTGGCCGCCCATACCCAAGGTTGTCTTTGTCTGCGTTTCGGCAGTTCCATTAGCTTCTTCTGAATAAATTATTTGCCCAGTGGAAACATCAACCAAACGAATCGAAACGCCGGCTTCGACAGTTTGTCTCTTTGTGCGCGAAACAAGCCCTGTTTCACCAGTGTTTTTGCGGCCGTATTTTGTAAGGCTTCCAATGATAAGATAATCAGCGCCTATTTTTTGAACGTCAAGTCCGGCAATGCTTTGCTCTGCCTTTATGGCGTCAAGATCACTTCTTTCAAGCAAAATAAATTTTCCGCTGGCGGCAAGCTTTGCAGAAAGTATGTCAACAGTTTGCTTTCCGAGCGGATCATTTTCTTTGTCGTAAAAGGCGCCCTTTGCATAAGTGGTTTCATTTGAAAAACGGGCGATGGCAACCTTTCTTTTTAAGCCGTTTTCCTGAACGATTTTCGCGCTTTTCGCTTGTTGCGAAGAAGGCGTCTCTTTTGCATTTTTTGCGGCGTTCACTTGAGAGCAAAGCAAGAATGCAAACATTACATAACAAACCTGTCTGTAAAATTTCATAGTCCCTCCATAAAGTTAAAAACTCAAAAAAGTGAATATTACCCAATTGTAGCATATTAACCCAATTAGGTCAAATTTTTTATTATAAAAACTCTTTATGGTAAAATGAATAGATGAGTCCCTTTTGGAAGAATGTTGAATTTATATTGGATAGCAAAGGAATTTCCTATAAAGAATTGTCATTTGGAACAGGAATTCCGTATTCAACTATTACAAATGGAAAGAATAGAAAAGAAAGCTTACCGTCAGTGGACAAGGGACTAAAAATTTCAAAATTTTTACAAGTTCCGCTCGAACAACTTTTAGGCGAGGCTGCTTGCTCTTTACAAAACATCTCAAACGTTGAACAAAAAAGCGAAACAAAGAAAATTCAACTATGAGAAAAATACATAAATCTTATAGAAGCTATGGAAAAAATGACCGATGAAAACCGCATGGCCATCATTAAAATGGCTGAATCGTTGAAATTCTAACGTTCCACCAAGTCAAGGCCGCTCGTGTTGTCGAACGCAAAACCATAATTGTCATTTCGAGCGGGGTCATCGCGACCTTTCGGTCGCTTCACAAGGCTTGGAAAGAGCACTGCTCGATGACTTCCTTTCCCAAAATGGTTATCGCTTTGCAAGGGCAGGAGTTTACGCAGCGGTAGCAAAGAGTGCACTTGCCTGGAACAAAAGCCGCCTTGCCGTTTGCGATAGAAAGCGATTTGGTCGGACAATTTTTGGCGCAGAGGCCGCAGCCCGAGCACTTGTCTTGGTCCACTTTAAGCTTTGACCTGGCCGCCTTGACGGTTGGAATGAACCAAAGCCTTTGTCCAAAAAGCCCCGCAAGGCGCGACAAAAAGCTTAGGCCGTCTTTTGGATATCGGCCCACTTTTACCAAGCAGGACGCTGACGCAATTTTTTGGTCGGCGGCCTTGGCTATCGCAAGATTTTCTTGCAGAGATTTTTTTAGCATCTTTACGTCGGCGATGGCGTCGGGCATGCGGACATGAAGGCCGCCAAGAATTTGAGCGCCGGCTTTTTTTAGGATGCGGGCGGATAGTCCCGCTCCGTCGCCGCTGAACAAGCCCATCGTGGCAATGATAAAAATTTTCTTATTGCAAAAGGCGGCCGCGTTTTGGGTCAAAAAGTCCCGCACGATTTTGGGAAGGTCGCTGTAGTGAATTGGATAGGCAACAAAAAGCTCGCCGCTTTCTTTTATCAAATCCAAGGCCGCCGCGTCTTCAATCGAGACCGTCCTTCCGCCAGTAAGCTGGGCAAAAAATTCCGCGCAATGCTTTGTGTGTCCGCTTCCGCTAAAATAAATTCCGTTCATACTTTGCTCCTTGCGCAATCGCGCGGCTAAAATTCCACCAAAGGAATCGTGATGGTTTCGTCCTTGGATACAAAGACCTTGTGGCGCTCGAATTTTCCGGGCGGGGACTTTCCGTCGTAATTAGAAAAGCCAAAAGGCTCCTTGGGAATTCCAAACAAGCCTGTGTCCAAATCTCCGTTGCAGTTGACGTCGTGGTAGACGCAAAAGGCGTATTCGCCAGGCGCGAGCGATAGCGTAAAAGTCACTTCCGGCGTCTTTGCCGGCTCCTTAAAGGACTCGACAGGAACGCGGGCCTTAAAGCTTTTTTCGGAATCGTGGACGCTCACAAGAATCGTTCCCTTGTCCGACTTGACGTTGGTTATTTTTAATACGACCTTGCGCTTATCAGCATTTTGGCAAAAGCAGTAAGCGCAAAGACAAAGCGCCAAAGCCGCGCACAAAAGTTTTTTCATTTTTTGCCTCCGTTGTTGCCTACAAGATTAAAGCGCGAAGCCTTATTTGGCAACGGGCTTTTGGGCAAGATGCATGAATGCGGGGGCAAAATGCGCAAAAAAAAGCCGCGACAAGCGCGGCATTGACATTTAGGCGCGTTACTGGGCGGCCTTTAAGATGTCCGCCAACTCGTCGCTGGCCCTTTCGTAGCTGTCAAGGTATGTCTTAAAGGCGCTTTCGTCCTTAAATTTTAATTCAAGTTCCGCCGTGTAAGATCCGCTTGCTGTCTTTGAACTTTTCCAGCCGTTCTTTTCGGCCGCGGCGAGCGCTGCGGCGGGCAAGCTTTTTTCTTTGGCGTTTTTTGTCCTGGCGATGCAAAAGCCGTTTTTTGCTTTGCCAATGCCAAACACTCTGTCAGGAATTCCGCCATAGGCCGGATACAAATCGCCCACGCAAAAAGGAGACGCCGCGCTTCCAAATCCTCTAATTCTAAAAAGATGGACTCCTGCCTTAAGCTCCGCCAATGTGACAACCTTGTTCACTTTCGCGCCCAAATCATTGCCCGTGTCTACCGCGGCCCACATTGCATATTCGGAATTTTCAGGCTCTTTATACGACGAATTGATTGTCGGCGCGGGCTCTGGTTCCAGCTCCGGAACAGAGGAACTTGCGGCGCTTGCGTAGCCGGCCAAGTAAACGTCGTCCAAAAGGCCGTCGTCGTTTTTGGGAAGCTGCTGGCCGCCAGTAACCTTGTTCACTTCGCGGCGAACGTCCAGCAAGATTGAATGGAGGGATTTTTTTTCGAGCAATTTTTTTGTCAGAATCGGAGTGAACACGCCGTCTTGCGCCTTGTTTCCCGCTTCGGCGGAATAAACGATTATCGAATTTTTTGGCTTTACATGCGAAAGCGCCAAGCCCCTTGACGCTCCTCTGGTGGCGCCAAAAAATGGGTTGTCGCGGCAGGAGTCAAGGATGACGATGTTCGTGTCGCCCTGCATGTTCTCCATCAACTCGTCAAGGTCAAGCGAAAGGCGCTTTATCTGCGTTTCGTTTGAAATGTCCGTTCTGGCTGGAATCAAATAGTTCTTTCCGGCAATCTGAACGGCGTGGCCGCCGTAATGGAAAAATCCTATTCCTCCCCTGCTCTTGAGCAAATAGCCAAAGTCGTTGACCGCCTTTTCCATGGCGCTTATGTCGGCGTTCTCCACCAGCGTCACTTTAAAGTTGAGTCGTTCCAAAGTTTGCTTAAGTCCGCGCGCTTCCTGCAAGGGCGTTCCCAAAGGAGCGTTTGGATAGGCCGCGTTGGCGATTAAAAGCGCGTTCTTGGCCTCCGAAAAGGCAAGGGACGCCGCCAAAACAAAAATCGTCAGGCTCAAAAAAATCTTTTTCATAGGGCCTCGCTTAGAACACGCAGACGTCAAAAATCTTTATCGAGCGCGTCGTCTTGCTTCCCGGATTGTATGCGAAAAATTCCACCGCCGTTATATTTTTTTTGTCAAACTTATATTTCTTTGGCGAAGAAGAGTCAAGCCTGAATCTTGAATATGGAATCACAACATCTGTCACTTGGTCTTTCTTTGTGGGGAATTCAAACAAATAAAACGAGGAGTCCTTGTATTCGGTGCCGACCATTCTTAGCGTCATTCTGTAAGTCTTTCCATCGCCAAGGCACTTGAACCTGATGTTGTCGCCAGTCGTCATAAAATCAAGCAATCCGCCGGAATTGCTCTGGCAGCTGGCGGCCCACCAGTCGCTCCAGTTGGAGTTTTGGTTTCCAGTGTCGCCAGCTATGCTGAGAGCCTTGTATTTTTTTCCCTCGAAGCTCACGTCTTCAATTGAAATGTTCATCTCGCCCTTGGACTTGTTGACAAAAAAGTTTGACAGATCTTCAAAAGGATTGGGGCCGCCGGCAAACGCCGGAGCGCTTTCCGCGACAGGAGCGGGAGCTTGAACGGCAGCTGGCGCTTGGACAGGAGCGGGCTTTGGCTCTTCCAATCCAGCCAAATAAATGTTTTTTTCAAGCTCGTTGTATTCGCCGGGGTTTTGCTCGAACTTTGTTTTTTCGCGCACTTCCTTGCGGACTTCCATAAGGATTTGCGAGAAGGATTCCTTGAGCAATATTTTTTCCGTCAAAATCGGGGTGAAGACTCCGTCCTGCGCAACCTTTCCGGGCTGGGCCGAATACACAAGGACAGAATTTCTTGGGTGAATGTCTGACATCACAAGGCCGCGGGTGGCGCTTCGTCCGCTAGCGGCGGGGAGCGGATTGTTGCGGCAGGCGTCCAAAATTATTATGTTGGTGTCGCCCTTCATGCATTCCATCACCTCGTCCGCGTCAACGGCTCTTGTGGCCACGCGGCTTTCGTCGGGAATGTCCGCGTCAACGGGAATCAAGTAGTTCTTTCCTTTGACTTGAACGGCGTGCCCGCCGTAGTGAAAGAAGGCCACTCCGCCAGCCTTTTGAACCTTCCTTTCAAAGTCGTAAAGCTCGTCGAGAATCGTCTCCTTGTTTGCGTTGACAATGATTTTGACGTCAAAATTCAACTTTTCCAGGGCCTTCTTCAAGTTTTTGGCCTCGTTTTCGGGAGTGGCCAGGCTGCCAAAATTCTTATACTTGCCTTCCGCTATGAGCAGCGCGTTCCTGGCTTCCGCGAACAAAAGCGGAGCGAACATAAAAACCGCCAGCGCCAAAAAGAGTTTCTTCATAAAAGCCTCCATAAGTTTCAAACGTTCCCATTATACCATGAATTTCGCGTTTTTGGGGAAAAAGTTTGCTATTTTTGGCCAGTGTTTTTTCTTACGCTTGAAGTTAATAGAAAAAATCATTATAATATCTTATCTTTTTTTGCGAGGAATAATATGGTTCCACTTTTGATTAAGGATTTGCTCACAAGCGCGCCGGACAAACGCCAGGTCACTGTTTGCGGCTGGGTTCGCACAGTTCGCGACTCAAAAAATTTGGTTTTTATTCAGGTCAACGACGGAAGCTGCTTTGCCAACATTCAGCTTACCTTTGACCGCTCAAATCCTTCACAAAACGCGGACGCTTCTAATATAGAAGAATCTCTCAAAAAATTGAACACAGGCGCTTCGGTCCGCGCGCAAGGAATTTTGGTTCCCTCGCCCGCCTCGGGCCAAGCGGTTGAAGTGACTTTGGAAAAAATGGAAGTCCTTGGCGAATGTCCGCCCGAAGAATACCCCTTGCAAAAGAACAAAATGTCGATGGAATACCTGCGCGACAACGCATACCTCCGCGCCCGCACCAACACATTCGGCGCCGTTTTCCGCGTTAGGAACCAAATGGCCTTTGCAATTCATTCCTTCTTCCAAGAGCGCGGCTTTGTTTACATCAACGCGCCGGAAATCACTTGCTCGGACTGCGAAGGCGCGGGCGAGATGTTCCAGGTAACGACGCTTTCTTTGGAAAAAATCGCGGAGCTTGGCGTAAAGGCCGGCGCCGGCGGAATGAAAATCGAAGACGCCCACAAAATCGTCGACTACACAAAAGACTTCTTTGGCAAAAAAGCCTCGCTGACAGTTTCGGGCCAGCTTGAGGCCGAGACTTTGGCCACCGCTCTTAGCCGCGTCTACACTTTTGGACCAACCTTCCGCGCCGAAAATTCAAACACTCCGCGCCACTTGGCCGAGTTCTGGATGATCGAGCCCGAGATGGCCTTTTACGACCTTGACGACGACATGGACTTGCAGGAAGACTTTGTCAAATACCTTTTGAACTGGGCCCTTACAAAGTGCCGCGAGGACTTGGAATTCTTTGACAAGAGAATTCAGCCCGGCCTTATCGCTCAGTTGGAGCACGTGGTTAACTCAAAGTTCGAGCGCATCACTTACACCGACGCGATCAAGGAATTGGAAAAGCACGCCGACAAATTTGAGTTCAAGCCGTACTGGGGCTGCGACATCGCCACCGAGCACGAGCGCTATTTGACGGAGCAAATTTTCAAAAAGCCTGTGATGGTCTACAACTATCCCAAGGAAATCAAGTCCTTCTACATGAAGCAAAACGACGACGGAAAAACCGTCAAGGCTTGCGACGTTTTGGTTCCCGGAATCGGAGAGCTCAACGGAGGAAG
>JAFZLA010000046.1 GCA_017551705.1 Treponema sp. | reverse complement strand
TCAATTATAGAAGAATTGCGCATAAATTCTTTATGGGTGCCCGTGACGCAAGGCTAATTGTCTTTGCGAGCGGGCTTTTTATTTTTTAAACTTTTCTTGTTAAGGAGGACAACATGAGAAGAATTACTAAATTAGCCGCAATTTTGTCGGCATTCGGTTTGACGCTAGCATTGGCAGCTTGCTCCAATTCAAGCGATTCATCAGGAAACGGAGGCGGAACGTCAACAACAGGAACTGTCTACAAAGGAACGTATACAGTTGCGGGAAAATCTTTTACGGAAATTTCTTTTGACCAATCAAACAAAACCTATACAATGAAAGGAAGCTCCGTCTCTGACAACGGCACGTACAAAACAAACACATCGGCGTCCGTCGCAAAAGCCACAGGGCTTTCAACCGGAAACTATCTAATGACGTCAAAAACAATCAAAAGCGCAAATGGAGACGCCGCTGTATGGAAGGTTGCCATTGACTCATCAGGAAAAGTCGAGCTCGATTCGCTCACTCCAAGCGACACAGGCTATGTTCTGGCAAATGGAACAGGAAAAATCGATTCCAGCTCCAGCGAAACTAGCGGCGGCGGCAGCGGAAACGGCTCTGAATACAGCGCCGCGGATGTCATCAAAGCCTTTGGAATTGATCCGACAAACGCGACAAAAACGCTCAAAGGAAAAGGCAATGAGACTCATACATACGGAGTTGACACCGACTACACAGCGACATGGACAATGTACATTTTTGGCGAGGAATACGAGACATACGGAAGCGGATATTCCCAAAACCCAGGCTATGCTGTGGTCATAAGCGAACGCGACTACACTGCCGGAACCAAAAAGGGCCAGCATGAAGTGTATGGATTTAAAGGACCGTTTAGAGAACCGTACGGCAGTTATAACTATTACGGCATGGTCCATCCATCTAATTTGGGTTCCGGCGTTCCAGCTAAACTAAAGGCAATACCTCTGCAAGATGTAATATTTGGCAAGGGCAAGAGCGGAAAAGTTGGCGAAACATCCATCAGCAAAAAAGTCTATGTTTCAGGAAACTCTATTACAGACGTCAGACCTGGCAACTAATTAAAGGGTATTTTCAAAAAAACGGCCTGTTCATTTGAGCGGGCCGTTTTTTTTTGTATTGCAACGTCACGCCGTTTGCGCTACAATTCGGCATTATGACAATAACTTGTTTGGATTTGGAAGGGGTCTTGGTGCCCGAGATTTGGATCGCTTTTTCGGAGGCCAGCGGAATTCCTGAATTGCGAAGGACGACGCGCGACGAGCCGGACTACGACAAGCTGATGAATTTTCGCCTTAAGATTTTGGAAGAGCATGGCCTTGGCCTAAAACAAATCCAAGAGGTGATCGCAAAGATTGAACCGCTGCCCGGCGCCAAAGAATTTTTGGACCAGCTGCGCGAGTGTTGCCAGACAATAATTTTGAGCGACACCTTCAGCCAGTTTGCCGCGCCGCTTATGAAAAAGCTTGGCCAGCCCACAATTTTTTGCAACGAGCTTGTGGTGGCCGCCGACGGAAAAATCACCGGCTACAAAATGCGCTGCGAAAAGTCAAAGTTGACAACAGTAAAGGCCTTGCAGTCAATCGGCTACGACACAATCGCGTCGGGCGACTCGTTCAACGACCTGGGAATGATTCAGGCAAGCAAGGCGGGCTTTTTGTTCCGCTCCACCGAGCAAATCAAAAAAGACTACCCGCAATACCCCGCCTTTGAAGAATACGCCGACCTGCTCGCGGCGATAAAGAAAAACATCTAAAATAATTGTTGGCAAGACAAAAAAGGCGGCCGCGAGGCCGCCAATTTTTTTTTAGAACAATCCTGTAATCTTACCGTCGTCGTCGATGTCGATGTTCAAGGCGGCGGGCGCTTTGGGGAGGCCCGGCATTGTCATTATGTCGCCGGCCAAAGCCACGACAAAGCCCGCTCCGCTGTAAAGCTGAACGTCCCTAATCGGGAACACATAGTCGCTTGGCGCGCCGATAAGCTTGGGGTCGTGGCTTATGGAGTTTTGCGTCTTTGCCACGCATACAGGAAGATTCTTGTAGCCCGCCGCTTCGTAGTCTTGCAACTTCTTTAGGCTTGAGCCCTCAAAGTCAACGTGCTTAGCGCGGTAAATCTCATGTCCGAGCGTCTTGATTTTTTCGCTAAGCGGCGCGTCGGTCGGATACAAAAATTTAAAGTCTGCCTTTTTGTTTTGAATTGTGTCAACAACGGCCTCGGCCAAAGGCGCCGCTCCTTTTCCGCCCTTTTCCCACGCTTCGCACAAAACCGCGCGGGAACCGTTCTCCTCGCACAACTTTTGCAAGGCGGCAATCTCTTCGTCGGTGTCGGTGATGAATTTGTTGACGGCGACAACAGCGGGCACGCCAAACTTGGCCACGTTCTCCAAGTGAACCTTGAGATTTTCAAAGCCCTTCTTAAGCGCCTCGACGTTGGGAGTCTTGAGCTCTTTTTTGTCAACGCCGCCGTGCATCTTAAGAGCGCGGACGGTGGCTACAATTACAATCGCGTCGGGAGAGATTCCGGCGGAACGGCACTTGATGTCCATAAATTTTTCGGCGCCCAAGTCGGCGGCAAAGCCCGCTTCGGTTACGACGTAATCGGCGCTGGCAAGCGCGCAAAGAGTTGCGTTTACGCTGTTGCAGCCGTGCGCGATGTTGGCAAATGGGCCGCCGTGAATAAAGGCCGGAGTCTTTTCCAAAGTCTGGACAAGATTGGGTCTGATGGCGTCCTTGAGCAGCGAGGCCACGGCGCCCTGGCATTTAAGCTCGCCAAACTTGACGGCGCGCTTGTCGTAGGTTTGCCCGATAGTGATGTTTGCGATTCGTTCCTTTAGTTCGCTGATGCTTTTTGAAAGACATACGATGGCCATAATCTCAGACGCGACAGAAATCTGAAAGTGGTCCTCGCGCGGAACGCCGTCGACGCGCTTTCCCAAACCGGCGACGATGTTGCGAAGCTCGCGGTCGTTAAGGTCGACGCAGCGCTTCCAAGTGATTGAGCGGGGGTCAAGGCCAAGCTCGTTGCCCTGCTGGATGTGGTTGTCAATCAAAGCGGCGATCAAATTGTTGGCGATGCTGATGGCGTGAATGTCGCCGGTAAAATGCAAGTTGATGTCTTCCATCGGAACAACTTGCGCGTAGCCGCCGCCGCACGCTCCGCCCTTAACTCCAAAGCAGGGGCCAAGCGAAGGCTCGCGCAAAGCGATCACGGCCTTTTTTCCGATATGGGTAAGTCCGTCGCCCAAGCCGACAGACACCGTTGACTTTCCTTCGCCCGCGGGCGTGGGAGTGATGGCGGTCACCAAAATAAGCTTTCCGCGCTTTGCGGGGTCGGCGGCTTTTGCCTGAAGCTCGCGCAATTTTTTAATGCCAAGCTTTGCCTTGTAGTTTCCGTAAAGGTCAAGGTCGCTCTCTTCGATTCCGATTTTCTTTGCGATTTGCGCGATCGGCTCCATCTTGTTTGCCTGCGCGATTTCAATGTCTGTCATTTTTCTTCTCCTTGTAAAGCCGCCAATTCCTCGGCCGTTAGTTTTCTGTATTCTCCGGGAGCCAGGCTTGGGTCAAGCGCAAGGCCTCCGATTTGAACGCGCTTTAGGTAGACAACCTTGTTGTCCAGCGCGAAAAACATTCTTTTTACTTGGTGGTACTTTCCCTCATTTATAATGAGGAAAACTTCGTCGTTTTTTTCAGTCCATTCGATTTTAGCCGGAAGCGCCTTGAATTCTTTTTCGTTGTCTTCGGGCGGAACGTCGATGCCGTCCTGCAATTTTTGTTCTATCGCTGAACGAGCATCTGGCGCGACGGGCGTTTCCAAACGGACAAAATATTTTTTTGGGCAAAGAGTTTTTGGGCTTATCAGCTTGTGGGTAAGGTCACCGTCGGTTGTAAAAAGCAAAAGGCCTTCGGTGTCGATGTCAAGGCGGCCAACCAAATGCAAGTGGCTTTCAAAATACGGAGTTCGGTAGCCGTCTTCCAGCAAGGCAAAAACAGTTTCGTGCAGGCCGTCCTTGTTGGCGCAAACGTAGTCGGCGGCCTTGTTCATCATTAGGTAAAGGAACTGTTCGCTCTCAACGCGCTGGCCGTCAACGCAAAGCTCGTCCGCGTCCAGGTCAAGCTTATAGTCAAAGTCGCGCACGACCTGTCCGTTCACCGTGACCAAGCCCTTGCGCAGAATTTTCTTTGCGTCCTTGCGCGTTCCAAATCCTGCGTGCGAAAGAATTTTGTCAAGGCGCTCGGTCACTTTGCCGCTCCGTACTCTATATAGCCGTTACTTGCGCTTTTCAAGCGGAACGTAGGCGCGCTCGGCGCAAACGTTCTTGTAAGCGGGGCGGTAAATGCGGCCGCCCGCGACCACTTCCTCAATGCGGTGCGCGCTCCAGCCCGCGATGCGCGAAATGGCAAAAAGCGGAGTGTAAAGCTCGCGCGGAATGTCGAGCATCGAATAAACAAAGCCAGAGAAAAAGTCCACGTTGGCGCAAAGCATTTTTTTGTTTCCGTGAAGTTCGTACAAAACTTTGGGCGCCAACTTTTCTATCTTTTTATACAGGCGGAATTCTTTTAGCATTCCCTTTTGGCGGGCAAGCTTTTCGGCAAGCTCGTTGAGCAAAACCGCGCGGGGGTCGTTGACCGTGTAGACGGCGTGGCCGATTCCGTAAATCAAGCCGGTCTTGTCGTAAGCCTGCTTGGTGGCGATTTTTTTAAGGTAAGCCTCAATCTCTTTGTCGTCCGCCCAGTCCTTGACGTGGGCCTTGATGTCGTCCATCATTTCCATTACGCGAATGTTGGCGCCGCCGTGACGGCTTCCCTTAAGCGAGCCGACGGCAGCCGCGATGGCGGAATACGTGTCGGTGTCGGCAGAAGAAACTACGTGCACCGTCAAAGACGAGTTGTTTCCGCCGCCGTGCTCGGCGTGAACGATTAGCGCCAAGTCCAAAAGCTGCGCCTCAAGCGGAGTGTAGCTTTTGTCGGCTCGGATCAAGCGCAAAAAGTTTTCGGCGGTGGAAAGATTAGGGAGCGGGTTGTGTATGTACATGCTCTTGTCGTCGTAAAAGCGGCGCTTGGCTTGGTAGGCGTAGGCCGCCAAAGTCGAAAAGCGCGAAACCAAATCTATGCACTGGCGCATGATGTTGCCCACGGAGCGGTCCTCGGGGTTGGGGTCGTAGGAATAGCTGGCCAACACGCCGCGGGCGATTTTGTTCATAATGTCGTTGGACGGCGCCTTCATGATCATGTCTTCGGTAAAGTTTTCGGGAAGGACGCGGCGGCTTCCAAGGTATTCGCTAAAGGTGGCAAGCTGCTTTTTTGTGGGCAGGTCTCCAAAGAGCAAAAGGTAGGCCGTCTGCTCGTAGCCAAATTCCTCGCGCTTCTCGGTGTCGTGAACCAAGTCGGCCACGTTGTAGCCGCGGTACATCAGGCGGCCTGGAATCGGAATCTTGTTTTTGTTTTCGTCAAGCTCGTAGCCCACTACGTCTCCGATTGTGGTCAATCCCACAAGGACGCCGGTTCCGTTGGCGTTGCGCAGGCCTCGCTTGACGTCGTATTTTTCGTAAAGCTTGGGGTTAATCGGGTCGTTCTTTTGGGCAAGGACAGTCAGTTGCTTGATGAGCGCTTTGTCGGTAAGGTTTTTCATGGCATTCTCCTCGTCTTTTTTTTGAGCGGCTCGCTCTTTTTATATTGAAAGAATATTTTAATGATTTTTGGGGAATTGTTCAAGATAGAGGGAAAAGAGGAAATTCACTAGAATTGACTCTACTAGAATGAACTCTAGTAGAGTCGACTCTAGTAGAGTTCACTCTAGTGATTTTAAAATTAACGATTTTGCGGGAATTTCGAGTTTTAAAACCCTACTATTTGTGCAAATTTGGCGTTTTAAAACCTTAATATTTGTGCAAATTTGCTATTTACAAACCTTAATATTTGTGCATATAATGGAAGCATGGCTTTTAAGAGAAAGATTTACAAAGACTTCTTGCATTGGAAGGAAAACTGGGCCGACACGCGCGCGCTGCTTGTCCAAGGAGCCAGGCGAATCGGAAAGTCCACAATTGTCGAAGAATTTGCAAAACATGAATATGACTCATACATTCTCATAAACTTTCAAAAGGATTTGCCAAAGGTCAAAAGCCTTTTTGACGACTTGTCCGACCTTGACGCTTTTTTTAGAACCATATCGCTCATTTACGGCAAAAAACTGATTCCGCATAAAAGCCTGATAATCTTTGACGAAATACAACTGTTCCCCCTGGCGCGGCAATCAATCAAACAATTTGTGGAAGACGGCCGCTTTCATTACATTGAAACCGGCTCGCTGATAACGATAAGGCAGAATGTAGAAAAAATTCTTTTGCCCAGCGAGGAAAAATGCATAGACATGTTCCCTATGGACTTTGAGGAATTTCTATGGGCAAAAGGCGACCAAGTCACCGTTGATTTGATTAGAGAAAACTTTTTGCAAAAAAAGCCATTGGGCGACGTCGTTCATCGCAAGCTGCTAAAAGACTTCCGACTTTATATGGCGGTGGGAGGAATGCCGCAGGCCGTAAAAGAGCTGTTGGAATCAAACGACTATTCACGAGTGGACGAAGTCAAGCGGGACATTATAAGGCTGTATCACAACGACCTAAAAAAACTTGACGCGACTTACAACCTTTCAACCTCGTTGATTTTTGACGCGGTTCCATCGGAACTGTCCTCTCACTCGCGCCTGTTCAAAGCCACCGCGCTCGGAAAAAACGCGCGGGTGTCGCGCGACTACAGCTCCTTTGAAGCAATAAAGGATTCAATGATTGTGAATGTGGCCAACAACTGCTCCGACCCTAACATCGCGTTCAACTTGAGCAAAGACATCGCAAGCCAAAAAATCTTTATGGGCGACACAGGACTTCTTGTGACGCAAATTTTTATGAACTCAAAGCTGCCGATTCAGGAGTCAATTTACAAACAGCTTATTGTTGACAAGATAAGCATCAATCTTGGAATGGTTTTTGAGAACGCCGTCGCCCAAGCCCTGCGCGCCAACGGCTACGACTTGTACTTCCACAACTTTGACCACCACGAAATTGACTTTATGCTTTCTGTTGGAAAGAAAATAATTCCGATAGAAGTAAAGTCGTCGGCGTACAAAAACCACCGCTCGCTTGACTTGTTCTGCAAAAAATACTCAAAGCATGTTTGCGACCGCTATGTGATTTGCGCAAAGGACATCAAGCGCGAAGAAGGCGTGACATTCATTCCTTTTTACATGACGATGTTTTTGTAGAATTGCGCCAAAGAACCACGCCTTTATTTTTTTAACAATAAACCTACGATGGCAAGAAGCAGAGAAACCCATGCGACCAAATAAGTAATTTTGTCAAAAGCTTTTCCGGCAAAAAAATAATACAAGAAGCTAGGAACACGCGAGAATTTCAATTCAATGCCTTCGTCGTTTTCTGTGTCGTCACAAGCGCCGGCGAGAATTGTCTTTGCCTCTTTGTCAATATACAGAATTCCTTCGGTCTTTACGCCAAGGCCAATTTCATCTGTGGTAACGGCATTCCAAACACGATAGACGCTCTTTTTTGTTTTCATGCTCTTTATTCTGACAAAACGTTTTGTTTCAGGCAGGCCGGTAACCTTGGAACCAAAATATTTTTGATAAAAATCCGGGGATGTGCAAAAATTTCCTTTTCCCATTATTTTATTGACGCTCTTTAAAATCAACTTTAGAAAGCGCATTTCATCAGAATCCGAGGCGGCCTCTTTTGCGGCAAGCCCTTTTTCTGTGTACAAAAACTTTGTTTTAATCTTAAAAGTTTCATTTTCCTTTTTCACACCATTTTCAGCTTTCATATTTTTTTCCTTAAACATTAATTTTCCACGCACAAAGCCGGCACAATGCCTAGGTCACTTCTATTAACTCGCCCATAACCAATTTTCCCATCATTCCCGATAGCGTCTGCAGAGCCTCCGTTAGTTCCGACACAACGCAACCACCAAGGGGTAAAACCATACCCATAACTATTTCTATAAGCGCCACACGCTATAGCATAGTCAGTAGGATATCTTCCAGCTCCTGAATTAAAGCCATAGTCCGCGTTCACCACTTCTTGAGAATTCAATAAAAAAATCTTATCGCCTTCGCCAGAAACAATGTCAAGATTTGTCACGCTTATCTGAGCTTGCTCCTCAGCAGTAAAAGCAAATTTCAAAAACCCCTTGCCCACTAATCCCGTAACTTCATGTTGAATGCTATCCCTATAGTCTTCTTTGATTTGATATGCAAGTCCATTTAGACCCGCTCGAACACGGCTATGCTCATAATTACCAGGTAAAACACTCTTGCCGTCTATCTTTCTTGTAGTGTAACCATTATAATTGGAATCATAACAATCATAATAACTTCCCACCATAAAAACATCTTCTGCAAGCAAAAGTTTTTTTCCAGTTCCATTGTAATTATTCGTAAGAACACGCCATTTTATTGGTTCTACCTTGAACCATCTGTTTCTATGATAAGAGTCTAGTCCAGCAAATTCACCATTACTGTATTTACAACTGCTATGATATGCCCGTTCCCACACAGAAACATACCATTCGCCATCGCTACCCTTGTAACCCGTAAATGCACCTATCACCTTTGATTCGCAAGACTTGTCTACATTCACTTCTTTTGCCTTTATCGTCTGTGGCCACAATCCAAAGGTGACATAAGTCCAGTTTTTTCCAGCCGTACCGTTAGTTCCCGCCGGCAGTTCTGTATATACACCGCTTTCACAAATCGTTCTGAAAACAACCCGCACAACAACGTTTTTTGCCGGCATTAAAAATGTTCGCGCATTTTCAGTCCCGCTTGTTGCCACTACCGTATTGTCTTCAGCGGTAACCGTCAGGGCGCCCAATTTATAATCGCTTTCAGGAATTGCCGTCAACGTCACAGTATCTCCCTCTGCCGCTCTTGCAGAGCAAGTAACAGTTCCGTGGGCGATTCCATCTTGCACAGTTATTGTGTATGTGGCAGCGTCTCCAGAACCGCCCGTTCCTCCGCCGTTGTTGGTTCCGCCACCAGAACCGACTCCGCTTGGATTTGGATTAGACGGCTGCGTCGGATTAACATTCTGAATTGTAGCAGCCGCTGTTTGGTCTGAATCAAACAGCTTCATGCATCCGCCAAAAAAAAGCGGCAAAATAGCAAACGCTAAAAATGTTTTTTTCATTTTTATTTTCCTCCAAGTTTTGAAAAATAAAGTCGGGCGCCCAAAGACACGCTTGTCGAAAGCAAAAGGCCTTCATTTTCAGGCCTCATGATTTCGGACAAAGAAACGTATGGAACGATGTTAAAATCTTTGACAAAAATTAAGTTTGGAAACTCAACGGCAACAATTGGCGCAAACGCAAACGACACACCCGAAACGCTGTCGCTTTGGCCTGCGTTCTTTGTTGAAGCGCTCTTATAAACTGTTCCATAATAAATATCCAGCCAAAACGCCGTCTGCGCTCGGATTGCAATAAACTTTGGCAAAGACGGAAAATTACGCGCGTCAAACAAATAGGCTGCGGCCACTCCAATTTTTGTTTCATTAAGGTTGTCCACCTTTCCGCCAGAGCCAGCATGATCAAACGCAACTGATCCGCTAAACTGAAGCGCGTTAAAGTCAACGCCGCCCTCAAGCAAAATGCCGCCGCCAAAACCTCCCGCTTTTTCTCCGCCTTCCACTGAAGCAAAATTTAAATTGCCTTGCGCTCCAACAAAGAAAACAGGATTTTCAAAAAAGGAATTGGCGAAGACGTGTTTGAAAGGTAACGACGAAGCAAAAAACAAAATCACAGCAAAAAATTTTTTCATACAATTCTCCGCAAAAAGAATTATTTGCGGTTATTTTACAATAAAAAATATTTCTTGTATTGAGTAAAAAGGAATGGAAAAGCCGGGACTTTAGTCCCGAGTGTTTTTGGGCAAAAAAGCCAAAAAGCGCAGTTTTTTCAAGTTTTTTGCAAAAAACCTTCAAAACTTGTAAATTTTGGCCTTAAAAACCCTTTAAAACTTGTATCAAAATGTTCCTAAAAAACCTTCAAAACTTGTAACAAACGCTTGCAAAAACCCTTTAAAACTTGTATCATACATATAAAGGCGGAAAATATGGAACGATTGAAAGTGAACGAACTCTTGGAATGGCTCAAAAATAAACGCCGCAAGCCGCTTGTAGTATGGGGCGCCCGGCAGGTGGGAAAGTCGTATCTTTTGGAAGACTTGTTCGCCAAAAAATATTTTAAGGACTACGTTTACATCGACCTTAAAAAAGATTCAGAAGCGCGCTCGTTTTTTTCTTCTACTTGCAACCCCGACGAATACCTTGCCTACATCGAGGCGCGCTTTGGCAAAAAAATTTCGCCAAAAGTTCCGCTGATATTTGACGAAGTCCAGCAATGCCACCAAGTCCTAAGCTCGCTAAAATATTTTTGCCAAGACCACAGGGAACTGCCCGTAATCGCAACCGGCTCTCTTGTGCGCCTCTCCATCAAACAGAATGAATCAAATAAAGATGACGACGAATTTCTTTTTCCTGTCGGAAAGATTGACTCAATGACGCTTTATCCCGTGACATTTGAAGAATACCTTTGGAACGTCAATCCCAATTTGCTTCAAAAAATCAAGGACGCTTACAAGACAAAATCCGAGTTAAAGGCGCCGTACCATCAAATGGCGATGGACGCGCTTCACGAATACCTTACGATTGGCGGATTGCCGGAACCGCTTTCAATTTTCATTCAAGACAAGTCCTATGTCGACGCGACAAAAACTTTAAAAGAAGTCTACGAAAATTATCTTGGCGACATGGCCAGCTACAATGTTTCGGACGAAATGATTTTAAAGACGCGAAACCTTTACAAAAACATTTTTAGCCAGCTGAACAAAGAAAACAAAAACTTTAAAATCACCGCCGTGGAAAAAGGAAAGTCCAACCGCGACTATTTTAGCGCCTACCAATGGCTTGAGCTTGCCCATGTAATTTACAGAAGCAAAAATGTAACGGGAAAAGTCACAGTTCCCATAACGGAAAAGTCCGACGGCCTGTTCCGCCTTTATCTTGCGGACGAAGGAATTTTTGCATACCAAAGCAAAGTGAGCCAAGCGGATTTTTTTGTCCGCGAAAAGCGCGACACGCTTTCTGGCGTGTTCTACGAAAATTACGTTGCCTGCGAATTTGCCGCAAAAGAAATTCCGCTCTACTATTGGACAGGAAAGGCCAGCCACGAATTTGAATTTGTAGTTGATTCCGCAAATCGCATTTATGCAATTGACGCAAAAAAAACAAGAGGCGGCCTAAACTCGCTTGCGGAATTCCGCCAGTTCAACCCAAAGGCCGGCGCGATAAAAATTTCTTCCAACAATTTTGGCTACAACGAAGAGAACGACATTCTTACAATTCCGCATTACGCGGCCTTTCTTTTGGCGGAAGACTTAAGGCAAGGAACTTTGTCCTTATAAATCTTCCCCCCACGGAAGCTCCAAGCAAATTTCTGTGCCGGTGTCTTTGGAACTGCGGACGGAAAGGCTTCCGCCCAGGAGGGCCGCGCGCATTTCCATGCCGGTCATGCCAAAGTGGGTTTGGCCTTTTTGGTAAGGAAGGGAGCCGCTATTTGAGTCAAGGTCTATGCCGATTCCGTCGTCAAAAATCATTATGCGAATTTTGCCCTCGCGCTTTTGGATTACAACTCCGGTCTCTTGCGCTTGGGCGTGGGTCTTTGCGTTGTTGAGCGCCTCTTGGATTATGCGCATGATGTGGCGGCGCGCTTGGGCGGAAAAACGCTCCAAGTCAACTTGGTCGGCGCAAAAGAATTTGCACTCAATCGCGCTTTGTTTGGAAAACTGCTCGCACAAGTCCATCAAGATGTTTTTAAACGGAACGCCGCTTGGCGCGGGCAGCGCGAGGTTTTGGATTATCGCGCGCAGCTGGCTTTGGTTGAGTTTTTCAAGCTCGATTATTTTTTTGATTCGCTCTTTGTCGGCCTGCCCTTGCGCGGCTTCCAAACATTCCTTTTGCAAAAGCAAAAGCGCCTTGATGTTTTGCGAGACCGTGTCGTGCAGTTCCTGCGAAATGCGTCGCCGCTCCTCCTCTTGCGCCCAAATCGTCTCGGCAAGAAAGCTTGTGTTCCTCTTTAAATTTTTGCGGGCCTTGGCGTTGCGGGCCAGGACTACAAGAAGCGCGACAGAGGCAACGAATATCGCCGCGATCAAAAGAACAAAAAAAGAATTGTAAATTCGGACGGCGTCCATAAGAGACTCAAGGCTGTCTTGCGGCAAATCGCTTAGGGGGGGGGTATTTTGTATAGTATTTTCTAAAACTTCCTCCATCTGCGTCACCTTTGTTCAATCTTTAGCGCCAAGCGGTAAATTCCAAAGCCGGCAAAGGTGCAGATGATTCTGTCCAAGAGCGTCATTGGAATTCTGGGAACAAGATAAGACAAAAAAATTCCCATGTTCATCCGGCGCAAAATCGCGGAAAAATTGTCAAAGCTGGAAAAGCCCGACGCGCTGTCAAAGAGCGGCCTGACAAAAGTGTCCAAAGCGCTGGCCGCAAAAAAGCTCAAAAAGGCGGAAGAAAAAGCGATGGCCAAAAGATGCAGGACAGTGACCTCGCGGCTAAAGAAAAATTCTTTTTTGTCGCGCGAGAAAAACCAAGTTGCAAGGACTATCAACATTCCGCAAATGGCGTATAGGCAGTCGTAAACGCAAAACGCCGACCCGTGAATCGCGCAATACAAAAAGGTCACAAGCGGGTTGAAGGCCGCCGCGACCAAAAGCCCCGGAACAAGGCCCGCGTAAAAAGTGATTGCCACGGCAAAGACTGTGTCCAAAAAAATTGCCGGCAAAAAGCGCGCGGCAAAAAACGACAGCGCGACATTTGCTAAAACTGCAAGAACGCACATCAAGGCGATTTTTAACTTTGAATTCATAGCCGTCCCAACCTCTCCAAAAATTCAACTTTGCTTGAAACTCCGGTTTTGTCGTAAAGCGCGCTCAGATAGTTCAAGACAGTCTTTTCGCTAAGGCCAAGCTCCTTGGCAACTTGCGCGTTGGATTTTTTTATTGTCAAAGCGTCGGCCACCATGCGCTCCTTTTTGGTGAATGTTTGGCTTATGTCGCGCGTTTCTAAAAGGCCTGACACCAGTTCAGCCTGAACGTAGGTATGCCCCTCCGACACGGCGTTAAGGGCGGCAAGCAAAATGTTTTCGTCGGCGTTTTTAGAAACAAAGCCCTTTGCTCCAATCGCGGCGCTCATCGTCCGCTCCACAAAGCCGCCGGTGTCGTGGCTTGAAAAAGCCACGCAAGCGATTCCAAGCGCGGAAAATTTTTGGATTATTTCAAAGCCGCAGTTTTCTTCTTGGGCGGCGCCCGCTCCGTCGTTTTTGAACGAAATGTCGACAATAGCCATGTAGTCTTTGGCCGCGCGCTTTCCGCTTTCAAATGACTGAGCAAGGCGGACGCAATCTTCGTAAGTTCCCGCCTCGACATCGACTTTAAATGAGGAATGGTTTTCTATCCAAGTTTTTATTCCCGCCCGCAAAAGCGCGTGGTCGTCGGCGATGATTATTTTAGTCATGGCCTTATTATAGCGAGATTCGTTCCTGCATAACAGATATAAGTTTTATAAAAAAATGAGCGTAAGTTTATAATAAAAACTGACACAAAACAAGAGTAGACTAAATGTGCACATCTGCATAACGAACTTTTCATAAAATTTTGTGCTGTTCAGAATTTTGGAACTTTTCCGTTAAAGGTTTTGGGTGCTTCATTTTGGAGTATTTTGTTATGAATCTTTTGGCGGTTGTCCATTGAACATGGTATTTTTGAGCCAAGAAATTGATGCTAGCTCCGTTCCTGTACAAATCCATAAATTCTTTTTCATGCTTCCGCAGTTTGACATAATAAATTTTTTTGCCTTTCTGCCGTCCAATCCGCTTGCCGTTGGCTCTGGCCACTACCAAGCCAGCCTTTGTTCTTTCGGAAATAAGCTCTCGTTCTATTTGAGCGGAAAGTCCGAACGCGAACATAAGAACTGAAGAAATAATGTCGTTTTTGTTCATCGGATTAAGATCGAAGTTGTTTTTTATGGCTACGCAACGAATGTTTTTCTTTTTCAAAAGAGACATGATTTCAAAAATCATAGATAGGCTTCGCCCTAACCGCGACAATTCCGTTATGGCCAAAATGTCGCCTTCTTTGAGTCGTTCCACAAGCCCGCCAAGACTTCTTTTGGAAAAGTCTATCATTCCGCTTTTCTTTTCCTCAACCCATTCATCAACCATAAACTTATCGGTGATTATTCTTCTTTGATTCTCGCAGTTTTGTTCCTTCGTGGACACTCTTATGTAGCCGTAAATCATTTTCAGCCTCCTGTGGAAAAATAGTTACAGAAAATGTTTTAGAACATAAAACTGGCTTATTCAATCTATGCGGACGGTCAAATGGGAGGGTGTCCTTCTGTAGGCTCTGTCTATGTCCAATACCCCAACCAAAAGTCGCCCGAAGAAATATGGTTCACGGCAACTTGGCAAAACATATCAAACGATTACGCTGACGCTTTCTTCAGAGCGGAAAGCACGGCAAAAAATCATCAATGCCAAGAATTTGCAAATCAAACACATGCGCAAACAGACCAAAACAAGTCGCATGATCATGGCGGCTCTACGGGCAACGATTCGCCCGACCATACGCATAATTACCAATGTTTTACTCTTTCCAATCCCGACCATACATTCGGCGTGGGTTGGGGAGACGCTCTTTGGCATCCTGGCTATGAGAATGTGGCAACGGGCGGAGCGTCAACAAGACATACCCATTCAATATCATCAGACGGCGGAACTGAGGCTAGACCTAAAAATTACACAGTCAAAATATGGAAAAGAATCGCTTAGTTTAAGCCGTTCTTTCCCAACAGTATTTGACGATGTATGGAGGCATATTTTCGTGAGCACCTCCATCACCTGCTCCACCTGTATTTAGGAAATTTGCGTTACCACCTGATGTATTATAAGTCTCTCCTAGTGACTGAGTCCTACCTCCATGACTATGAATTACAGATGAAAGTCGATGTCCACCGTCACCGCACCACAGTCCACTTCCACCATCTTGTACGCAACTTTCTCCAAATATATAGTGCCAGTGGTCCATTCCATGGGAGTGGCTAGGTATCTGCGTAGTGCTTAATGTAACTGTTTCTGCACCGCCTGTAGCGTTGACTGCTTTAGTTCCAGCTGCATATATGAATTTGTCAGTTATAGCCGTCCAAGTTCCGCCTCCAAATACGTCTTTCGGATTGGTTGAATTTGAACTCCAATAAAGGCTTCCAATCGGGTGAGCGTCGAGTTGCGGATTGTGACCGTCCGCATAGATTGAATAAGTGGAAGAAGATAAAACAATAGGATTACCCACGACCACCCATGCGGGCGTACCATGGCCGTCGTAGTCCGCCGTGTAATACATATCAAGACACACATGCGGCATTAGAACGCTGTATGTTCCTGCTGTCAGCTGGTGACGCGACAACGGGGCGAGAGCTCCGTCTTGATTGGACACTACCACTGATTCGTTCAATGTCATAGCGGTATCGGTTGAAACCGTATGCCCGTTGGGGAACACAACCTTAATTGCCTGTCCCTCCGTTATGAATCCTGTTGGAAGTGTGACCGTTTTCTGCTGGCCTTGCGTTCCGCTGGCTATGAGCACGATTGACGCGTAAGCTCTTGCCGCTAGCGCCGCCTCCTCAGCCTTGTTCTTGAAGTGCTCGGAGTTGTTTTCGTAGTATGGGCTTCCGCTCTCCACTCGCGTTCCATCCTGCTTTCCGTTCGCGTATCCTTCGGACTTGAGGGCGTTTGCGCTTGCAAAGTCGGCTGACGAAGCGGCGTTGAATTCATAAGCGCCTGCGTTGGTTTCGCTTGTTGACGCGTTGGTTGCGGACTGCTCCGCCTGTTCCTTGTAATATTTAGCATTGTCTTGATAGTATGTTCCGCTAGAAACTGCGTCTCCGTTCTGCGTTCCCTTCGCCCAGCCCTCTGAAACAAGGGCACTTGCGGCAGACTGTTGCGCCGCCGCTCCTGAATTTATCGGAAGGCTGAAAACAAAGTCCGCGTTCGACTCCGTTCCGTCGTTTCGTACGGACGGCGTCTGCCCCTCTGGAATGGCCTCGACGCTGACGCTATGAATTAGCGCGGGGTCTCCTTTTTCGCCTTTGGCTCCGGTCGCTCCCTGCGGGCCTTGCGGGCCACGCTCGCCGCTGGCCACAACCCTTCCGTCTTCGTCAAAGTCAAGATAAGCCCCGGAGTCCAAAACATATCGATAGTTTCCTGTGCTTTTATTGAGCAGTATTTTTGAGAAGCCTATTCCTGTCTCGTAGTCGCTTCTTCCTGTGATGACCTCGCGACCAACGGCGAACCACGTGCTTATTTTTTGCTTAATCCGCTCTTCGTTATAGTTATAGTAAATCCACCACGCCGCGTATTTTACCGGATTTGTTGAGCCCAATCGTACAACACTTGTTAATAGTTCAGCGTTATAAATCTTGCTCAACGGAAAACTTTTAGTCTCATGATTGACAGACCCTTTCTCAATCCAGCATTCGTGTTCAATCTCCGCTCCATCCACAGCCCAGACTCTGGCAATATTGCCGCTTAAGACGAAAAATTCTCCATCAATCGTATTCGACATAATCGGAATCATGCATGACTCGTTGGAAAACCATATTCTCGGTTTATCAGGAGTTTGCAAAGAATTAAAATCAGATGCCCAATGCGCGTCGGCGTAAGCGAGCGAAACTATTCCTTGGCAAGTGTCGTAACTTTGTGGACTTGTCATGTAATGAATCTCGCCGCACGCCCAAAGTGCGTCCGCTCCGCACTTTATGTTCATCAATGGATTAGGAATATTTTCGGCTTGTGTTGGCTCTATGCAAAAACTTGACAAGCACAGAAAGCTGGCTCCCGTGGCTGGGTTTATCTTGACCGCACCGGTAAATTTTCCCAAAAAGCCTTCGACTTCCCACGGAAAGTATATCCAGCCGTCAACAATCGACGCGTAATGAGCAAACAAGGTGGCGTTCTGGGGAACTCCAAGGTCGCACCTTACAGAACTGCCCGCCGCTATGTTCACGATTATTATGGATGTCGAGCTTATTCCAAGCAAAGCGTAGTTTCCTATGGTGACGCAACCACCAATGGATTCGCCGACCTGCAAAAGCGATGAAATCGGATCGTTTATAATTTTGCGTCCAATTTCAAGCGTCCTGAAGTTGATTGACAGCCACCGCTCGTATTTGTCGTTGTCTACAGATGCTTCTCCTTTGACGGTTGACTTGTATTTTGTTGGAACCCACAAAAGTCCGTCGTAATCCTTAAAAGAAAATGATTTTTCAAGAAACCCTGCATCTTCAATAGATTCAAAGTCGGAGGCCTCCGTGCTGTCGTCGCCGTCAGCCAATTCATCAAGAATTCTATTGCGTTCATAAGTAAAGTCAATGACCGCCTCGTTGTCCTTGCACAAGAGAATTCCAGCATCCGTACCTTGATTAAGAAAGAAGTCTGCATAAACAAACGCAAACGCATGGCCGTCGCAGACATAAGTTGGACAGAATGAAAAAGAATTCTGCATTGACACAAATGTTGGGTCTCCGCCTTGATACGAAATGTCAGAATCCATTGGGTCTGTAAGTTCGACATAACCTTCCTCCACGGACATTCTGTTTCCCTGCGGAGAAACCTTGAACAAAAGGTTTTCCTCGTCGTCGTAGACCTCGAACACATTTCCGTCGATTCTCGTGCCTGTGGCCGAAACTTGGAAGTCGCCGACAACAAAAGTCACGTCAAACCCATCCTCGACTTGGCCTTGGGCGTTTCGCCTTCTTGCAACCTTGATGTATTGCTTGTCGTCGCCGACTCTGAATTCTCCTCTGTATAAATCTATGTTGCCCTGTTCGTCCAAGATGTCGCCAAAAGCGTGATAGTTGTAGCGTCCGTCTCTCATTCCTCCGTCGGTCAGCAATCCCATTTTTGCGGACAGCGCCGAAAGCTCTTCAACGAAAATGTTTTGAACGCCAAGCGACCCGTCAATTCTGACCTTTTCGCCTTTGTCGTTGAGCTTCCACGCCTTTACGACATCGGCGGCGCTTATCGGCTTGGCCTCGATGTAGAATGGGTTCGACCAGCTTGACTTTGAGTAGTCGGAGCCTTTCTTTGAGAACGCCCTTATTCTGTATGCGTATTGAGTGGGAACGCTCGCGTCGGGCTGGCCGTAAAGAGGCAGAGCGAACGAGACTTCCTTTCCGTTGACCTCCAAGTAGCCGCCTTCGTTTCCGCTCTTGTAAGCGTCAAGGCTTGAATACGGGTTGGCTCCCATCGCAGGGGCATACCAAACAAGCTCGCTCGCGTCTGTAATCGTCGTGTAGACGTTGTCGACCAATTTGTAAGCCTTGGCAACCTGAACGTCGCATCCTTGCTCGCCCCAAATGTTTTGGCTCTGCCAGTTAAGAATGGCGAGCCTTCCGTTCGCCGTGGCGACAAGGGAGGGAACGCTGGGAGTCCAGCTTTTGTAATTGGTTACCGAAACGTTAGCGCTTCCGCTGGCGGAGTCGGCGGCTGACCTTGCCGTCACCGAAACGACCTTGGAAGCCATCTGCGCCGATGTCGGGAATCCAGTTATCGGAATCACGAATTCTTTTCCAGACAATCCCTCTGCAACTTTTACGTTGTCAAGGTAAACGTCGTAAACGGAGTTTAGGTAGTGGCTTGTCGGCTCTGACCAAGAGGCGTGTATTCCGTCCTCAAGGGCTGACGCGGTGACGGCCGGCGTTCCTATCTCGTAGGTTGAATACCCAGTCGTGTCAACGGAGCTGTCCTCGCTGTCGGTCGCGCCGGATTCGGAAGTCGCAGTGACGGTGAATTCCATGCCCTCAAAGTCGCTCGCTTCTTTGTAGTCTTGGAACTCGTAGATGTATTGCTTTGTCCTTATGCCGCTGGCGATTTGAGTTCCGTTCAATGAAACCGCGTAAGACAATTCTCCGTAAACGTCGCTTGATGCGTTCCAGTTCAGCCTTACAAGGCCTTCTTCCGCAGTCGCAGTGAAGCTCGTAATCTCTGGCAACCAAGTCTTGTATTCGGTGTCGTCAACCTCGCAAGCCTTCCATTGGGAAGAAAGGTTGTAAACGGAAACGGCCTTGACGCGGAACTTCCAATTGGCGAAGTCGGACTTTTCCGGCCAGCCGTCAACCTCGCGGTCGTAACGCCATTCGGCCTTGAACGACCAGCTTTTTTCAATCGCGGCGCTCCATGTCTCGCCGCCGTCCTTGGAATATTCAATGGCGTAATTAAGAGCCGTGTCTGCCGCGTCCGCTCCGCTCACAGGCTCGCACTCAAGGGAAACATAGTCCTTGCGCGCGATCGCTGAGAGCCTTGCCGGAGCGTCCGGCGCTTTCGTCACTTCTGAATAAAATTCCACAGACGCTGATTTGGCCGACTCGTTTGAATTTCTGTCCAACGCCGAAACCGCGTAAAGATACCGCTCGAATTTTCCCGGAATGTCGGCGTATATGAACTCCGACGCGTTTTCTTCGTGCGAGACTTTTCCGACGATTTGCCACCGCGTTTGCGCGGCGCTTCCGCTCTTTTTTCTGCGCCAAACATTGTAAGAGGCCACGCCGCTTTGCGAATCGGTTGACGGAGAAAAAGTTATCGTCGCGTTTCCGTATTCCGTGCCCACGATGGTTGTTATCTGCGGCACGGTGGGCGGCGTTGTGTCTGCGGCCGGAATTTCATTGACCTTTTCCTCCACCTGCTCCACAGTGGCGAGCGGCGCGCTCCAGTCGCCCTCGAAAATGTTGCGGGCGGTCTTGTGCGACTCCCAGCGGCTTTCGGCGGTGTGTATCTTGTGCCAGCCGTTTGACGTTCCGTCGCCCGTGGGCTTTGCGGGCCGCTCGGCGGAGTCGTTGTAAGTTCTGTATGTGTTCCAAAGCTTTGTGTCCTCGTAGCTTCCGTCAACGAGCCCGCCCGTCGTGAGCTTGCTGTCGAACGGCGGCACGACATAGTTGTAGTTGTCCACACCGAAAATTCCTGGAGCCAAGTCCACGCAGCGGATTTCAGCCGTCAAATTTTCGCCGGGAATCATCTCTATGACCACAAGCTGCCGTGAAATTTTGTTGCGGACGCCGAAAGTGAACAGGTCGCCTTCCGCAACGCCGCCGTCTATCGGATTTTCGAAGCGCGCCATATAGTCGCTCGTTCCCAGGTTTTCCAAATAAACGGTCGTTATGCCGCTTTTCGCGTTCCTGATTCTCAAGCCGTACTCTTCGTTTCCAAATTCCAAAAGCGTGTCGGAAATTATTCCGGCGATTTTTCCGTTTTCCTTTATTAGCTCCTTTACGCGGCCGTAGGCGATTCCTGTCATCGCCGCGTCTCCGGCGTATTCTATCAAGTCGCCCTTTTGGCACATTATGAATTCAACGTCGGCAGTTATTGAATAAATTGACCTTCGCAACTTTGACACGGCCTGTTGGTACCTCGCGAATTTGAACAGCTGGCTCGCGTTGGTTATGCCCCAGACGGAAGTTTCCTGCCGCGCGCCTTTTGACGGATTGTCCGGGTCAAGGTTTCCGCTCGCGGTGTTGTAAACGCTCAGCGTGTTCTGCGCCCAGCCGCCAGCCTCGTCGATGAAGTTGTAGTCTATCTGGTTGGGAATTTCCGACATGCAAATTTGCTCCGTGAAGCTTATGGAGTTTCGCGGCGTGAACATTTGTACTGGAACATTTTTGTATTCGTCCACGGTCACCGTGAAGAAGCCGTCGATTTTGACGATGTTTGCGCGGCCCACAAGAGCGATGAGCGAAATCAGCTCGGAAATCGTTCTGTCGTCTGAAAGGATGGCATTGAATTTTATTCCCCGACTGTCGCAGAAGCTCCACCAGTGCTCGAACGCCACCCAGTCGATGAGCTCGTCCTTGACCGGCTCCCTGTTGATTTTTCCGCGCAGGCAGTAAAGGACGCAGCTCGCCGGGTTTTGGGTGAGCCGCGCCGTCCACGACTCAGGGCCGCTTCCCGAGCCTGTCCAGTCGGGAAATTTTGACTGGACTACGCAATTTAAGTTTTGTATCACTCCCTGCGCCATGTCGGAGGCCTTGATCTGGGTTTCCAGCAAAAGAAGGTCTTTCGCCCTTTCCTCGCGAACAGGCCTGTCCGTTGTGTAGGACCGTATTGAGCCTAGGTAAACTTCGTCAATGATTTTTGTGTCGTCGGTGTCGGGCGACAGGCGGGCGACTTTCACCGTGTAGGCTCCGGGCTCCAAGCCTGTCTTTTGCGCCGAGCGGCGGACGGTCTTTGCCTGCGCCAAATTGAGGTTCCATGTGTGAAGCTCAATGTAATGGCTGTCGTCCGTTCCTGCGGGCTTGTACCAAACGCCTACGCCGCAAGCGCAATGAACGACCTTTCCTTTGTCGTTGTATTGAAAAAGTCCGCTGGGAAAAAATATGTCCACCTCTATCATGCGGCAGTTCGGAGCCGTGGTTCTTATTATCTCGCCCGACGAGTCGGAGTCATTCATATTTTTTAGAACGGCGTTGACGGCCTCTTCCTTGCAGACGCGCGGATAATAAGTTGGCGTCGCGCCGCCTCGAAGAATCTTCGCCCTGACAAGAGCGTCCTCTCCTGAAAGAATTTTGTTTATGTCTTTCGTCTCCGAAAAATCGACAAACTTGGTTTCGCCCAGCTTGAGGCTGTCAAGCTCTATCTCTTGGTCGTCGTAGCCCAAGCAGAAAATTTGCCGCAGCCACTGCGCGTCGCTTGTCACATGCGTGTAGGGCATTGCCGCGTAGTCCGGCGAAAGCAAGTGCCGCCCGAACGTCACGGGAATGGAGCCGTAAGGCCGAGCTTGGTTGGAGCCTCCGCGTATAGACGGATCCTGTTTCGGCGACACCCTGTCCTTGACGGTAGGTATGTCAAAATTCATGTTGTAAATCGCCATTCCGGCGAGCGTGACTCCAACGCCGACGCCCAAAAGGCAAGCGCCCAAACCCGCGAGCGGAGTGAACATTAGAATCCCGCCTAAAATGCCAAGTCCCGCTCCTATGCCCTTCATGGCGCCGCCAGTTGCTTTTCTGTTTCCGGCATCCATCATATCGCCTTCGGGCAATATCCTTATGTAGACGCGGCTTCCGTCCTCTGGGATTCTGTCGTAATTGTCTCGTATCGGCTCGTCCTCGACAAGAATGACGGCACTTTTTATGTCTGTTCCTGTATTGAGATTTTTGAAAATGTTTTGGATTGTGTCGCGCTCAACCTCGCGGTCTTCGTATCTTCCCGAAAACGGATGAATCTGCGTCCGAAGCTTTAACGGCATAGTACCCCTCCACGCGGCCCCGCAAGTCGGGGTGCGTCGTTCTTTGCAGAACGACACCAAGCCTCCGCGTAGCGTGAAGTATATAGCCGCCTCCGGCGTAGATTCCTATGTGTGTGGGAAGTCCATGCTCGATCATCAAAACCGCGTCGCCGGGCTTTGGCGACTCGGTCTTGTCGCCGCGCAAAAGGGGAATGTATTTCTTTGCCAGCGGCGCCGTCTCCCTTGTGTCCAGCGCGTTTTTGTAAGCGTCGTCCAAAGACGGAAGCTCGGTTGCGAACTGCTCCTTGTAGACCAGCCGCAACAGTCCGTAGCAGTCCACGCCGTCCATGCCGCGTCCGCCCGACTTGAACGGAATGCCCACGTAGCGGGCCGCCCATTCGGCGGGCATCAAAACAGCCCCGGAAAGTCGTTGGGATTGTAAACGCCCTCGGGCATTTTTCTGTCGTAGAGGTAGGAGTCGTAAAGCTCTCCGCTGACGGACTCGCTTGTGACCGCGATGTTTCTCAGCACGTACTCGATCGGCCCGCGCTCTATCGTGTCCGGCGTTTGCGCCATCACCAGCGACACGGATGCGTAAATCTTCTTGCCCTCTCCGTCGGCGGTCTTGACGTATTCCGCTATCGCCCTGTCGACGTTGTTCACCGCCAGGCGGCAGGGGCTTATTGTTCCGTCTTGGTTCTGTTCCGGCAGCGTTATTTGGAACGCCACTGGAAGGTACGCCTCGCCGTTGGAAACAACCTGCTCCGTGTTGTCCACAAAGCGCAAGTCCGCGCGTCCTTCCGCCGAAATTTTCAACAGGTGGAGAAAGACCGCGTCGGTCTCCTCTTTGAACAATTCAACTTTCGCTTCTTCGCTTGTCATGGCATCCTCTCCAAAGTTAAAGTCACTTCATAAAGGCCGTCGTCGTTTCCGTTTTCGTCCGGCGGCTCCGTCATTCTGAATTCCTCGACCCTGCCGGTCTGCGGGTTCTTCATCCTGAATCGCAGGGTTCCGTAGCCGAGGCTGTCCTTCCAAAATGCTTCCAGCAAAGCCCGCTTGTCCTCGCGCAGGATAAGCTGAGCCTTGAAAGTTTTTGGAACCGCCGTGAACCTGCGCCGCGCCTTTGACGGCCCCGCGTCCATCTGCGTCCTTATGACAGGGTCTTTGTATTTTCCGTTCAGCCCGCCGATTTTCGGAATCGGAAGGGCTTCCGGCCATAAAATCGCCGTGACGCTCATATTCCCCTCGCTTTTAGCCCGAACCTGCTTTGAAACACGCGGTCCAGCTGTCCGCTCGTCGCGGCGGTCCTGACCGCGCCGACTATGACGTTGTACGCTTTCTTTCCGTCCGCGCCCGTAGTTTCCTCGACCTCGGCGGGCTCGCTTGAATAAATGTTGAACGTGACAAGGCCGAACGCCTCGCCGCCGTCCGCTCCGCCGGAG
>JAFZLA010000045.1 GCA_017551705.1 Treponema sp. | reverse complement strand
GGGGGGGGGCTGCCCGCAATGCGTAGGCTTTTGGCTCTTTCCGCAATCCTTTGCGCCCTTTTGTTTTTCTCTTGCGACAACATGTCCGGCGGAGGGTCGGATTACGCGCAGCAGACGGCGGTCGATTCCACAAGCGCGCCGACATCGGCTCCAACCGGCTCCCACAAAACAGTAATCATCAGCGGCTCGCTTTCGTCTGGAGCCGTTCCGGCGGCCATTGCAAATTCCGTATATTCCAGCGCCGCAAAAGACGCCGACAGCGAGCAAACTTTGATAGCCCGTTCGGCCACCCCCACCATCGACGAAGAAGGCTACTACTGCTACGTAAAGACCCTTTGCCAAGAAACGGGCGTAGAAAAAGAATATACCCAGAACGACACCGACTCGATTTTTACCGAAAGCTCAAGCTCGATTACGTTTGAGCTGCCCTTGTTGACAGACTACACTTGGGTCATCGAATGCGGCATTAAGAAGACAGGCTTGGCAGACCCTGTCCTTTTTGACAAAACAAATCCAATCCACCTTGACGACACCGACAGCGTTGTGAACGTGAGCTTTGCGGCAAAACCCAACCCCAGCGGCAACGGCGGCGTTGGCACCGTCAATCTTGATCTTTTTGGCACTTTTAGATATGCGTCGGTCACTTGTTCCGATGATGATTGGGTTGCGGCGGCCGGCGACCAAACTAAAGAGCTTACTGTGGCCTATGACGAAGTAACGAGCTCTGGCTCTACGACTTTGAGTTTGTCTTCGGTCAAAGCCAAGGCCTACGAAGTTGCCTTTAGCTTTTACAACGCCGACATGGTGATGGTTTACCAATCCGTGCAAAATGTAAGCGTCCTTGCAGGAATGGAAACAAAATCTTGGATTAGCGACAGCGGCGACGAAGCCGCTGTCATAAACTCCGACCATATGTTCCAAGTTGAAAGCGCCGCTACGCAAGCCTTTGACAGAAAGACTATTTATGTAGGAAAGGTTGTTGAAGGAACCACGGCCAGCAATTCCAACGCGGGTAGCGCCTACGCTCCGTTGGCGACAGTCGACGCAGCAATAAACGCTATCAAGGCAAGGGGCAGCAATGACCAAGACTACATAATTTTTGTCAGCGGAGAGGTTGAGCATGCCGGTGAAATTTCTACGGTGTCGACTTCTTCAAAAGCGCGCTCATTGACATTCCAGGGCGTTAAAGGATCTTCCAGCGACATAATAAAGGGAAGCGGCTCCGGCACTGTCGTGGCTGTAGCAGGCTCATCGGCTCCGGTTTTCTTTAGGAACATCTGCATAAAAGGCGGAGATATCGGAGTGGAGTTCTATGGTGCAACCAAGGCTTATTTGGAGAACGGCGCGTTAGTCACAGGCTGCAAGCAGGGCCTCAATTGCCATTCTGGGTCTAAGGTTACGATGAACGGAGGCTCGATAAGCGGCAACAAGGGAGTCAACCAAGGCGCCGGAGTTTATATTAATGGCAGCGACGCTAAATTCTATCTAAAAGGCGGAATCATTAGCGAAAACGAAGCTGCAAATTGTGGCGGCGGAATATACGCTGCGTATTCAAATGTTGAAATTTCTGGCGGAGAGATAAGCCAAAACAAGGCTCCAATAGGCGCAGGCCTTTATTGCGGCAGCGATACCGTTATGACCGGAGGCAAGATAACCCAAAATACGGCGACCCAATACGGCGGCGGCGTGTATATTTTAAACAACCAAAAATTTACGATTACGGGCGGGGAAATTTCGCAAAACGAGGCCGCGGCCACAGTTGTTGACACCGATTCTAAAGAACAGCCAGGCGGAGGAGCGATTGCAAATTTTAAAAGCGGAACGCTGATAATTGGCGACGCCGCCTACATTCCTTATGGCGACAAAAACGGAAACAAGGGCGCGGGCAAAAATGACATAGGACTTGTAAGCAACAGTACATCTTATCCTATTGTAAATGTCGATAGCTTGCTTTCGCGCCATAATTCATCAAACCCCGTGCGCGTCAGTTTGCATTGGGCGGTGGGAGCCAAATTTTATGCGACAAACTCTGACTCTTTGACAAAGTCTGTTGCCGACGCAAAAAGCGTAAGGCTTGTGGATGAAGATTGGGAATACAAGTATTCGGCTGACAAAAAGACTGTTTTGATCGACTCGCCATTTTATGTCGGCTCTTATAACGGCGTAATGGGCGTTGACACCAACTCGGGGTCAAAAACATCGCCCTTTAAGACGATTGCAAAGGCTTGCCAGATGATGGACAACGCCGAAGTGGATTACACGATAAAAATTATTGGAACAACTTCCGCCATTGAACAAGAAATCCCTGCCACTTTGTTGAACACAGGCAGCGGCGAGTCCGGCAAAAACTACGCCCATTCGGTTACAATAAGCGGCTCAGGCGACAACGCCACGATTAACAGGGGCCTTTCAGGTAACAGTTCATACTACACAATCGGTTCCGCCCTTACGATAAACAGCGCGGTCCCGGTAACTATTGCAAACGTTAAGATTACCGGCGGAAGAAAAAATGGAAACGGCGGCGGTTTGTATATGGCCACCGGCTCCACGGTCACTTTGGATGACGGAACTGCAATCGACGGCAACGTCGCGTCAACGTCCGGCGGAGCGGTTTATGACGCTGGAACGCTCAAGCTGAACGGAAGCGTTTCCATTCCGGACAAGGATGTGTTTGTTGCCAGCGGAAAGACAGTTGAGATTGGCTCGAATTTTTCTTTAAAAGATTCAACCAAAAAAATAAATCTCACCCCAGAGGGCTTTAAAAAGAATCTTAAAGTTCTTACAGGCGCGACGGATTCAAATATCGTTTCTTTTGCATCGAACGCAAAAGGTTTTGCGTTTAAGAACGACAGCGGCTATGGAGTGCTTGCCCTCAAGAACATTATTAAAGATATTTATGTTTCTCAAAGCGGTTCGGTAGACCCTGAGGGCAATGCTAAAGACGATTCGACGTGGAACAATTCAACTTACGCATATAATGACAATGAGGCCGACATAACGGAAGATACAACCGATGAACTGACCTCCAATAAAACAAAGCCGTTTAAAACAATCGCAAAGGCTTTGCAGTTCATTACATATCAGGAATCGGCGGATACAGAATACACCATACATGTAACTGGAACAATGTTGACAGCTGGACCAAATGAAATTACAAAAGATAACAGCAGTTCCAACAATCCGATAAAGATTGTAAAAACTGCGACTGCCAGTCAGCCTGCAACAGCAAAAAAAATCACAATTATTGGCGAAAGCGAATTGAATTCCGGCTCGCCTCAGGATGTTGTCTGCATTAATACTAATTCTAGGACTTCCGTTTTCATCATAACAACCGACGTTCCTGTGATATTCCAAAAGTTGGCAATTAAGAATGGAACCGCAACAATGAATGACGATTTAACTGGCGGCGGAATAAGAATTGCGTCTGGCGCTGATGTAACTCTTGGTGAATATGCGTTTGTCATTAATAATAGTGCGTTGTGTGGTGGCGGAATATATAATGAAGGAATTTTAACCGTAAAAGCTAACTCAAAAATTTACGGAAACTCTATTTCTACCGTTAATATTATGGATGATATGGGCGGTGGTGGAATTTACAATAAGGGCGCTAACGCCAAGGTATATATTGAAGGCGGAGAAATATACAAAAATAGCGCGACTAGCGGAAATAAAAGCGGAGGTGGCGTTTACAACAATGGAGGCAGTGTCTTTATTTACGGCAATGCTGCATTTGGCTCGTCTGACAATGCAAACTCTGCATACAGCGGAGGCGCCATTTACAACAAGGGATATTTGTACCTTGGCTACAAGTCTGCGAACAGTGGCGCGGGCAAAACGCCAGTTAATGACACTGATGTCACCTGGTCTGGAAAAATCCAGTATAATTTGGCTGCGCTCGGCGCCGGCATTTATAACGCTACCAGCTCTTATGTTTACATGAAGAATGGAACAATTAGGTACAATGTTAATCAAAGTGGCGATAATGTGGAAAATAATCATGGACTTGGAGTGTGGACAGACGGAACCTTTGTTATCTACGACGGCAGCATTAAAAATCATACAAACACATCTAAAAACGCTCGAGGAGCCGGTGTGTTTATCGGAAAAAACGGTACCTTTGACATGTTGGGCGGAAAAATTTCTGATAATAAGATAAAAAAGACAGATACAGGATATGGCGGAGCCGTTTATAGCAAGGGTGTCTTTAAGATGAGCGGCAGCGCCAGCATTGAATATGGAATCAAAATGGATCTAGGTATTTCTACAGTGGCAGGTCAAAACGACGTGGTTCTTGCGCCAAAGGACGACACTAGCGGAGATGGACAAGCGACAACACGCCAGGCTTGTATTACAGTTGGAAACTTGACGTCAACAACTAAGGCGATAGTAAGATTCCCGACTTCTAAGCGCGGAATTGTTTTTCTTGCCGCAAAGACCAGCGGAACTGGCGCAATTACGGACATAACAGATTATGTAAGCAAATTTGAGCTTGGAGATTCAAATTATAGCGCGGCAATAAACCCTGGAAAAACTCAAGCGGCTACAAACGCCCAGATTTGGGTTGCTGCAAGCGGAAGTAGCACGAATTCAGGAGTCAATTACAATTATCCAGTCGATTCTTTTGCCACCGCGGAGTCAATTATTACGGAGGCAAATTGCTCTTTTTTGTCTTATGAAATAAAAATCTATTCTGATCTAACTAAGCAAACCCTTACAAACTCTCTTAACGGCATGGCTGCAGGCATAGATATTTCTCCTTATTATAGCGGCGCAAAAATTACAGGCAGCACCGGCAGCGGCGCAAACGCCGTAGCGCTGAATATTGGAACAAGCGTTCCAGTCACAATCAAAGGTCTGAAAATTACAGGCGCCACGAATACTGCCAGCGATATCTCTGCTTCAGCCGGCACTCCTTTGGGCGGCGGAATATACATTAATACCGGCGCCAACGTTACATTGTCAGGTGGTGTTCTTGTAACGGGCAACAACGTGAAACTTGGATCGGGCGGAGGCATTTACAACAAAGGAACCCTTACCTTAGCCGGTTTGAGGAGCGACTACAAATGTGTCATAAAAGACAACCATGCATTAACAGAAACAGGACAAGGAAATAAATCGGGAGGTGGAATCTATAATAGCAACTACGGTACCCTTATTATAGGTGACTATGTCGAAATTTCAGACAACGACGCTGCGGGTAAGGGCGGCGCCATATATAATGCCGGAACCCTTAAAATGCAGGGCAATTTCACCATCCCTGGCGGAACCAACAATGCAAATGATGTTTATCTCGGTAGTAATAACAATCAGGCAATAAATATTATTGACGCCATTACAGGCGACGCCCCTGTTGCAAGTATCACTTCCGCTTCAACTACAGACGGAACGGTGGTAATAAAAAAAGGCGCCAATGTTTCGATGACAGACGCAAACTTTAAGTCGTATGTACAAAAGTTTGCGATGGCAAATCTGATGCAGACTTTAAAAAACGACGGAACATTCGTTAATCATGGAGAGGCGACAAAAGATAATGTCGTAGATATGATAAACGCTGTTAGCGCCAATGGACAAACGATTGTGTTGACGGGTGAGGGAAATACTTATCCTAAGGATGATTTTAATACTGCGATGAATAACTTGAGTTATAAAATAAATCTTGATGTTTCTGAGTTGAGCGGCCATTGTTCGCTTGGAGGTTTTGAGTTTAGTACTGTTAAGGAGTTTGCTCTTAATGCACGCATAACAGATGCAGGTATACGAACCGCTAATAAGCCAAATATGGAAAAATTGTACATAAAGGGTAGCGCAACACTAGAGTCTGGTAGTATGAAAGGCTATACTGGTTTGGTAAATGGAGCTTGTTGCGAAGGTGATGACAGTCTTAGGGATATTTATTATGTTAATGCAACTACGGCGACAATTTATTACGGTTTCTCACGATCACCAAGCGCGTCTGAGGAAAATCCTGTAAACATTCATATTCCTACAACTGTAACAAAATTGATTTTCCAAAATACTGATGGATTGAAAGTAAATCAAATAAAACTTGTATATGAAGGAACTGTAAGTCAACTTAAGAACAAATTAAGTTCCAGCAAAATTGAACTTAATATCCCTGAACGTGCTGCATCCTATACTTTCTACTGCTCAGATGGTGGAACTGCAACATGGTCTAAGAACGCAGGTTCGGGCTCTGGCAGCTGGCAATAAAAGGTTTAACGCAAGAATATTTTTTGCAATCCTAAGATTTTGGGGCGGCCAACCGGCCGCACCATTTTTTTTGTTTGTCCGGGGTGTGTCAATGCCGGCGAGAAATTTCATAAATTTGCCGGTTTAAAATTTCCGCTTTTAGGGCTGCGCTAGGCCTGCGCGGGTGCGGGTTGGGCGGCGAGTTGCTCCGCCAGTTCCCGCACTTTTTCCAGCGGAAGGCCGGAATACTGAGAAATTTTTTCGGGTGAAAGATTATCAGCAAGCATGGTTTTTGCGTTTTCAATGGCTTTTTGCTGCGCGCCTTCGGCAAGTCCTTCCTTGCGCCCCTTGGCCCGCATGCAGGCCATTTCTCTGTCCCATTCCATAAACTGCTGCCTCCATTGCGTGTTGCGCTTGGCGTTCTCGACTAGGCCTCCCACGCGCTTGGTAAAGTCGTCGCTGCTTGAGTTCTGCGTGACCATGCGCAAGAAGGCCTTTTGCCTGTTGTCCAACAGTTTATCATAATTCTTGCAAATGTAAAAGACTTTTTGAGTCCTGTCGCCCAATTTTGTTTTGCTGTCTTCCACGCACAAATTTTCAAAGGTGTATTTGGCAAGGCCTTTTTTGAAGACGTCGTCAATGCAAATAAATATTATGTAGGTGGTTCTGAGCTCCTTGTACTGCTGGCCTGACTTTAAAAGGTCCACGTCCATAACGCCTTGGTAGTATCGGGCCCGCTCGGGCAATTCCTCCGTGTCTGTGGTTTGCATTTCTATGTTGTAGGCTTTCAGGCCGTCACCGTCCTTCACATAGACGTCCATGCGGATTCCTTTGCTGGCAAAGTCTATGTCCACGACTTCTTCCTGGCTCATTTCAATCCTCTCGATTTTAAATTCCAAGAGGATTTCCAACAGCTCCTTGCAAACGTCCGGGTTGTGACGCATGACTTTGTAAAAGATAAAGTTGTTGGCGATTGTCGCCTGTTCCCACTTTTCCTGCGGCGTGAGCTCCGTTTGGCTTATTTCCATAGTGAACCTCCGAATAAGTTTTGTACGACTATATCATTGAGGCGTTTGCGGATTTTTTTGCATTTTTTGGGAGAAATTCGCAGGAATTTTGCTAAATATTTGTCGGATTTTTAGTTTGTTGAATATGTGCCCGTAACTACGGCTTTTATGCCCAAAAATTTTTGGTCTGCCCTAAAAAGTTATGGCAAGCCAAAGAAGGACTGACGCTAGTCTTGCGCTGGGGCGGGCTGGGCGGCGAGTTGCTCCAGTAGTTGTTTAAAATGGAAGTCATGGATGTTTTTTTTCGGCGCGCAGGCAATAGCGCAAAAATCTTGAAAATATTCAATATATAGTGTATGAGTATGTGTCTTTTTATTGCGGAAGGAGGCGGTTTATGAAAAAGTTTAATGGTTTGAAAATTGCTAAACAAATGACTGGGGGGGGGGCTGCCCGCAATGCGTAGGCTTTTGGCTCTTTCCGCAATCCTTTGCGCCCTTTTGTTTTTCTCTTGCGACAACATGTCCGGCGGAGGGTCGGACTCCGCGCAGCAATCCGCTCCTACTCAAACAGCTCCAGCGTCCAATCCAACTGCTCCTTCCAGCGGACAAGAAATTTATGTAGTCTTTAGGGGCTCTGTCGGCGTTCGCGGCGCTCTTCCTAAAGAAGTGTCGGCCAATGTGGCGGCGCTGGAAAATTCCATCCCTGCCGGCGACGGCTGCGATTTGCAACTGGTGTCCAAGTCGGCCGAGCCTGGCCTAAACGTAAACGGAACGGACTACTATTACTACGTAATCGCAACGCCGCAAGACTCGGTAGGCAACACAACCGTCAGCTTTGACGGAAAGGGCGAAACCGGCGAGGAAGTGGACGCCAAATTTAAAAGAGGCGAAAACGGAATAACCTACGAGCTTGCCCTCAAAATAGGAAAATGGAAAATCGAGTGCGGCATAAAGAACAAGGGTGGCGCTCCAGTCCTTAGGGACATCACCGACGTTATAGAGCTTACGCCCACCGACTCTGTCATAAACAAAAGCTTTGTCGCGACCCCTGCGCCCGACTCTGGCAACGGAAGCGTCTTGCTTTACTTTGACTTGGGAGACGCGTCTTCTACAATCGCCAGCGCCGTAGCCCGCTATAAGGACTCGGAGGGAACGGAGCAAAGCAAAACTTTGGTTGATGCGACGACGCTTGATCCTGTGGGCCCAAACGAAAATCTGGCCCTAAAGCTGGACAGCGTAGCCCCCGGCGCTTACGAAATGGCGATAAGCTTTTACAACGCGACAGGCGTTATGGTCTACCAAACAGTCCAGACCGTAAACGTCTTTGGCGGAATGAAAACCGACACCTGGGTTAGCGGCGGCGGAACTGACGCAGAGACTAATCTTATAACCGGCGACGGCTTTATCATCAACACCGACGCCGTGAACCTTTTTAAAAGCTCCACCCTTTACGTTGGAGCCACCGGCGCTACAGGCGCAAAAGCTCCCAACGACGCCAACGAGGGAAGCGCTTACGCTCCCTTTGAACATTTGCAAAAAGCTTTTGACACAATCGCGGCCAACGGCAGCGGGACAGCCGACTACAAGATTTATGTTTGCGGAACTGTGACGACGAACGCGGAGCTTTCTTCTTCTGTGAACGGAAAGGCGCGTTCTTTGACGGTAGAAGGATTCGCTTTAACAACTGGCGGCGCCGAGCCCACCGACACGCTTTGCGGCGAGGGAGCGGGAAAAGGCCCTGTCCTTACAATTTCTTCCTCAGTGCCGGTAACGGTAAAAAATCTTGTGATTAAAAACGGCAGCGCCAACGGCTCCGAAGACCAAAACAGCAGGGGCGGCGGCATAAACGCAAAGACTGGCTCCAACCTTACGCTTGACGGCGGCGCGATAATCGAAAACAACTACGCAAGCCAGCGCGGAGGCGGCGTCGCTTGCGCGGGAACGCTTGCGATAAAAAATTGCAAGATACGAAACAACGAGGCTGGCTATTACGGCGGCGGACTTTTTTGCGAGGCGGCGAGCGGCTCAGATTCTATTGCAGCCAAGATAGGCAATTCGTCCGCGCTCATTGAAAAAAACAAAGTGACAGACAGCAGCGAGTCATGGATCGGCTTTGGCGGCGGCGTGTATGTGGGCAACAAAACTACGCTAGAGATGACCGCAGGAACTATTGAAGGCAACAGCGCCGTTCACGGCGGCGGCGGAATTAGAATCAGCGGAACGGACGCAAAGTTCAACATGGGCGGCTCCGCAAAAATTTGCGGCAACACAGCGGACCAACAAGGCGGAGGCGTTGACAGCGACCATATTTTTAACATGACCGGCGGCGAGATAAGCCAAAACACTTCGCCCATGGGCGGAGCCGTCGCAAGCACTGGCGAAAGCTTTTCTATAAGCGGTTCGGCAAAAATTCCTTACGGCGTCACAAAAAACGGCGCTACGGAAACTGGCTTCGGCAAAAACGATGTGGGTCTTTTTAGCGACGCGTGTGTCGTTGTGGCAGGCTCTTTTACTTCCAGCGGAACTGTGGCCACGCTCACGCCGATAAACAAAAACCGCGGAACGGCTGTCCTTAAAAAGAGTTCGGGAGAGATAACCGCCGACGATTGCGGACACTTTGGAATTTCATCGCTTGGCTTTAACATAAAAAAATCCAAGCAAACCGATCACTTGGACCTTGGCGTTTTGTCCGCTCCTATTTACGTAAGCGAGAAATCGGGCGCGGAAGACGGCTCCAACGAAGAGGGAACGCAGACTCATCCTTTTAAAACTTTGGCCTACGCTGTGTCAAAGCTTAGCGGCGGCGAGCCGGACACGATTTTTATCGACGGAAATTTGACGGCCAATCAAAGCATCCCCAGTACCTTCACTGCAAGCAATTGCTCTAGCCTGACGATTATGGGCGCCAACAACCTTGAGAACGGACAAATTAAAGACAAAGACAATCCGACTGACGCAATCGCAATACCTAGCGACGGTTCCGGAACCGCGCTCACAATAAATTCAGCCGTTCCAATAACGATATTCAATTTAAAGATTACCGGCGGAAAGGTGGGCGGCATAAAAATTGAGGGCAGCGATACAAGCAGACTGAACGTTACCTTAAAAGATATGTTGATTACCGGAAATTCCAACACTGGAAACGGCATGGGGCTTTATGCCTCTTATGCTGATGTCACAATGCAAAGCGGCTCTATAAGCGGCAATAGCGGAACTTATACTGGCAGCCATGGCGGCGTCGCGCTTGATCATTCTTCTAAGTTTTTTATGTATGGCGGAAAAGTGTCTGGCAACACGGCAAAACAGTTTGGCGGCAATTTGTATTTGAACGGTTCTTCAGAATTTATTTTGAACGACGGAGAAATTTCTGGCGGCTTGGTTGAATCTTCTACCACTGAAGTAAGCGGCGGCGGCGCCTGGATAGACGGAAGCTCCACCCTTACTATGAAGGGCGGAGAGATAAAGGGTAACAAGACAAACTACAAAGGCTCGAGTAGTAGTAGTAAATCGCAGGGTGGCGGTGTTTATGTAGCGACAGGAACCTTTGACATGCAGGGCGGCAAAATGAGCGGCAACCAGACCGTTTCTACAATGGGCAATGTTCTAGGTGGCGCTGTTATAGTTCAGAGTGGCGGAACCCTTAAGCTTAGCGGTACGGCCTGCATTCAATACGAAAACGACAACAAGCACGACGTCTATTTAAGATACGGAAAGACCGTGACAGTCGACTCGTTTACCGGCGACGCGCCCACTGTGGCCGCAATCACGCTTGAATACTGGACCCGCAAGACAAACTATCTAAGTTCTTCAAATGTCATAACGCCCGCGCTAACAGGCAAATTTGTCTTGACCAAAGACGACGCCGGCTGGAATAAAGAGATAGAATCGACATACAAAAAAACTGCCTACATTGACTCGCCGATTTATGTCGCAAGCTCCGACGAAACTGACGACACTCGAAAAGTATGTTCAGCCGCTCCGGCGTCAGGCAACACCGGCCTAAAGAACAAACCATACGCCACAATCGCCGCCGCTCTGGCCGACAGCGCGTTGTCGCAGGTGGACAACACAATTACAATCGATGGAACGCTAAAAGGCGTCCAAACAACGGGAGATTCGGTGACCGCAAGCTCCGTCACAATAAAAGGCTACGACACTAACGCAACGATAAACGGCAACGCGAGCGGCTCCGCCCTTACAATTGCCGCGGCAAAGACATTCACAGTTCAGCAATTGAATATTACCGGCGGAAGCGCCACTCAAGGCGGAGGAATTAATATTACTGCGGCCGCAACAGTAAACTTGAACAGCGGCGCAAAAATTTATGGCAATGCTACGAAGACTCCAGGAAGTGGATACGGCGGCGGCGTTTATGTTTGTAGCGGCGCCACGCTCAATATTAACAACGGCTCAGAGATATACAGCAATACCGCTCTCAGCGGTGACTATTGCAGCGGTGGTGGCGTCTTTAGTGAAGGAACCGTGAATGTTAAGACGGGAAGCAAGCTGTACAAGAATTCTGCAAAGAACGGCGGCGCAATTTACAATGTAGGAAGCCTTGTAATGTCTGGCGGAACAATCGGCGGCAGCGCGGATGATAAAAATACCGCGAAATATGGTGGCGGCATTAACAATGCTTCCGGCAAAGAAGTGACTATATCTGGCGGAGAGCTGTCTTACAATTCTGCGACTGACGATTCTGGCGAACAGGTGTGCGGCGGGGCGATATTAAACTACGGAAAAATTACAATTTCTGACGCAGCTACAATAAGTTATAACACTGCGTCTGAAACAAATACAACTAGTGGTTCTGCAAAGGGCGGCGGCATTAGCAATTGGTATGGAGGGGAACTCATAATATCGGGCGCAGTCACAATGAATGGCAATGAGACTTCTGCTTCTGCCGCAGGATATGCTTCACAAGGCGGCGCGATATATAATTACGGCACACTTACTATGTCAAACGGAACTATTGGAGCGAGCGGCGCTCTGAACGTTGTCAAAGGGCAAGGTAAACAAGGCGGCGCGATTTACCAAAGAGGAACGTTCAACATAAGCGGCAGCGCAACAATATTCCCTGGAAGCCAAACTTCAAATGACGTTTATCTTGAGAGTGAAAAAACTATTACAATTAACGCGGATTATACTGGCAGCGGAAACAATGGTTCCTCAAAAATGTTTGTCACGCCAAGCGCATGGACGCGAGGATTGGCTATCCTTGGCGGCGCAAAGCTTACGACAACAAACAAAGGCTATTTCTCTATTCCCGACACTGACTGGAGTGTAGTCACGACAGGATCCGCAGGCGCTTTGACAGGATACATCAACGCGGACATCTATGTTTCTTCTTCAGGCAGCGACAGCTATACAGGCGCGTCTCTTTTAAAAGCATTTAAAACAATCGCCGCCGCGGCAAAAGTGTGCAATTCTTATAAAAATGAAATAAAAGTCAGCGGCACGTTTAATATGTCGCAAGAGATTCCAACTGATGTAACTGCCTCTAGCATTACCCTTACCGGCATTAACAGCGCCAAAATCGATACAACCGAATCTAAAGATGCTTTTACAGTCGCCAAAGCGTTAACCTTGACAATTACAGACATTACATTTAAAGGCGCGACAACTACAAATAAAGCAGGAATCAATATTAGCAATTCCAGCGCGGACGTGCGGCTTGGCTCTGGAGTTAAAGTGGAAGGAAACTATAATGGTATAAGTAACTCTGGAAAGCTTTGTTTATATGGTGACGCAATGGTTGGAAAAAATGTGGACGGCCTTCCAACAGCTGCCAACAATGCAGGAAATAGTTTTTATGGAATAAAAAACAATTCTGGCCAATTATGGATAGGCTATTCAGAGCCGGCGGCTGACAAGGCAGACACTAGTTTCTCCGGTGGCGTTAAGAAAAATTGGAACAGAGGCATATATATTGGCTCTGGCACAGCTTATATTAGCAAGGGCGCGATTTCATTCAATGCGGGTGGTGGAATCGATAATGAGGGTAATCTTACAATTTCCGGTGGAAATATTGACAATAATAAAACTACGAATGGCGGAGGAATTTTCAACGGTGGAACATTGACTATTTCTGGCAACGCGACAATCAATAGCAATGAAGCCACTTCTAGTGGCGGCGGCATTTACCATAACTCGTCATATCTTTTGACAATTTCCGGGGGAGAAATTTCAAGCAACACCGGTTCGGGAATTACGGTTGCTTCTTCATCAAATCATTATATCGTAATGACCGGCGGAAAAATCTGCAAAAATACCGGAAGAGGAGTTTACTTAAACTCTAAATCGACATTTGTAATGTCCGGTAGCGCAAGCATAGGCGATAGTACAAACAGTTCCAGCGGAAATACAGGAGGCGGACTTCATACTAGCGGAGGAAATGTCTATTTGGGTTATACCTATAACAATGGAACAATTTCCGCTATAAGCGGCAGCATGACAGGCGGCATTTTCTATAATTCTGCCGCTGATGGCGGCGGCATGTACATTGCCAGCGGCAGTTCTGTTTATCTTGCGGCGGGAACTATAAGCGGCAATTCGTCAACAAGCAACGGCGGCGCCATTTACCATGCAGGCGCCGGTCTTCATATAAAAGGATCGGCTTCATTGCCTTGTACAGGCGCTCATCAAAATGATGTTTACTTGGCGAAAGTGTCTTCAGTTTTAAAGCAGATAACAGTGGACGGCGCGCTTGGAGGAACGGGTACTGTTGCAACAATAACACCGGAAGAGTACGACAATTCATATCAAGCAATTTCCTTAGGCGCTGGGGCTTCTGATATTACTTTGGTTCAGGCAAAATCTCGATTTGTAATTACAGATAACATCACAACAGATTCTTTTATTTGGGGATTATCTTCTTCAGGAAAACTATATAAAGGTAAATCCGCTGCGCAAGCTATTGCTGCTATTTCAAGTTTATCAGGAACAGGAAATACCTTGGAATTAACAGGTCCTCTGTCGAAAGATGAAGTTACATCAATAACAACAGCGTTAAAAAACTCATCAGATACAACTCTTAGAGTAAAATTGGACCTTTCTGGTTGTGATTTGCCAGAAGGACTGGCAGTCGCTGCGTTTTCAAGTTGTGGTAGGTATTCAGAAATAATTCTTCCCGAAGGTCTTACAGAACTTCCTAATAATTGTTTTCTCGAAAGCTCAAATATTACAAAGGTTACTTTACCGTCTACATTAACAAAATTGGGAACAAGAACTTTTTATGATGTTAATGCAGATATTATTCTTAGAGATGGTTGTACAGCTTTTAAACAACAAAATGGCGCTATTTATTCAACCAATGGCAAAAAGCTTTACCTTTTTACAAATAGACAGACAGCAAATACATCATTCCAAGTTCCAAATACGGTTGAAGAAATTGATGAATGCGCATTTGATGGTTCAATAAATCTAAAGACTGTTACATTTCAAACTAATTCTAAATTAAGCAAAATTGGTTGGGGCGCATTCCGCGATTGTTCTGGGCTTACATCTGTTACATTGCCAGCTGTTTCGCCAATAACATTGGGTCAAAGTATTTTTATTAGGTGTAAATCTTTAACAACTTTTACTATTCCGAATGGTTGGGAAAGTATTCCGTATGGTACTTTTGATTATTGTACAAATCTTCAATCTGTAGTGATTCCTACTAGTGTAACACGCGTTTCTATGGATTGTTTTGATCAATGTACCAGTCTTACTTCTGTTAAATATAGAGGCTCAGAAACTCAGTGGAATGCTATATCTATTAATGAAAATAATAATTCATATTTTATTAATGCCCCAAAAACTTACAATTATACCGGAAGTTAAATAAATATATCAGACATATGATTCCTGTTATGACGATTGGACAGGCTATTGCGCGGCTGATCGGCCAACGATTGGGGCGGAGCTTTGACAGGCCGCCCCTGTTATTTTGGTTGCGCGCTAGGCCTGCGCGGGGGCGGGTTGGGCGGACAGTTGTTCCAGCAGTTGCTTAAAATGGAAGTCATGGATGTTTTTTTTCCTTGACTTTTGTACGTAAGTAGGATATATTATAAGCGCAAGCAACATGTGTGTTTGCGCGAGCGTTGAAGTAAGGGGTTGCGCCAGCAAGCAGCGCCTTATCAGCTCCATAAGGGTTCGGCATTTACCGCCAGCTGGCTAGGCTTTGGCCAAAAGAAAATGTCACTTTTTTATCCTGCCGTTCTGCGGCAGGATTTTTTTGCCATGAGTTCCATAAACAAAGCTATACAAACTTATAATAGACTCCTCGGAATAAAGTATGAAATCGTCTTGGGGCGTAAAGGAAGAACAGTTGCTTTTGAAGTAAATTTTTCCAAGCAAGAATTTTACCATTTGGCGGGCTTGCAGTATCTTTCCGACATTCGAGAACTTAAGAACGACAGGGAAAAAGTTTTTGACAGAATAAAGGCTGACGTTGAATTTCGGAAAAAGCTTCACGATTCAGTCTTTTATGAAAAAATAAATGAAAGAATCTTTCATTTGGCGAATCTTGAGGCAATCATTGACAGCAACAAGACAATATTTAAATACAATGACGGCGAGCGTCCCTTTTCAAGAATCAAAGCGGATTTTCTTTTAAAGAACGTGGAGTCAAATACTAAAATTTTTCTTTTTCTTGCCTTTAGGACGGAGAACGAATGTTTTTGCAGGTCGTTTTTTCCGGACAACAAAATTGATTATTCAATAAATCAAACAACAATGGCATTGCTGTTTAAGAAGAAAACCTTTGTCTCCAGCGGCAAAGAAATTATTTTATACGACAGCATTTCGTCACGGCGCTAGGCCTGCGCAGGTGCAGGTTGGCCGGCCGGCCTTGACATTCCGCTCCATTCGCTTTATACTGAATAAAAATTCACTGAAAAATTATTCAGTATAATCGTAAGGTGGATGCGATGTTTTTGTGCAGAAAAAACGAGTTGGCCAATTTGAGCGCGGCTTTTAATTCGGGCAAAAAGGCGGCTGTGTTGGTTTACGGCAAGCGGCGGATTGGAAAGTCAACTTTGATAAAAGAGGCGTCAAAGTCTTTTAAAGGCGTTATGGCAAACTTTTTGTGCGTAAAAAGCTCCTTTGAGGGCAACCTAAGCCTTTTGTGCAGGACGGTCGCGCTGGCTTTGGGGCTGCCGTCTTCCACGCAATTCGACACTCTTTTTGACTTGTTTGACTTTTTAAAGGCGCAAAAAAAACGCATTCTGCTTGTCCTTGACGAATATCAGTATTTAAAAGAGTCAAAAAAAGAGTCCGAGGTGGATTCTATGATGCAAGCCGTCATCGACTCCATGGGCGACAACATAACGTTGGTTTTGTGCGGTTCCTACATAGCAGTAATGAAAGAACTGTTGCAAGAAGGCAATCCATTGTTTGGGCGCTTTGCGCTTGTTCAGCGGATAGAAGAATTTGACTATTATGAGGCGGCAAAGTTTTACCCAAATCTGCCAGTCCGAGAAAAAATTCGTTTTTATTCCGTCTTTGGCGGATCGCCGTATGTCCTTTCCAACCTCAACTATTCAAAGTCGCTTGAAGAAAACATCGTTTCGCTTGCCATCGGGCAGGACGCGCTCTTGCGTTCCTACATCGAAAACATAATGCTCAAGGAAATTCAAAAGGCCTACGACGTGCGCATTTTGGAACTGATAGCCAACGGAAAAAAACGCTACTCCGAAATTTTAAGCCAGCTTAACATGAGCGACACTGGACTTTTGGACAAGCAGCTAAAAAATTTAATCGCGATGGAAACCATAGAAAAAGTTTTTCCAATTAACAAGCCTGATGACAAAAAGAAGGTTTTTTACCAAATAAAAGACAATTTTATGCGCTTTTATTTTGCATATATTTTTGCGATGGATAATTTGATCCTAAAGTTTGGCCAAAAGGAATTTTTTAAGTCCTGCATAGCGCGCTCGCTTGACACCTTTATAAGCTATAGGCTTGAAGGCATCGCAAACCAATATTTTGCTCGCAAGGCAAAGAAGGGCGCTCTAAAAGGCGTTTTGGATTTTGGCTCTTATTGGTATGACGACCCGCAAGCCGGCAAAAACGGACAGTACGACGTTGTGTTGAAGCGCGCCGACGGCTATGATTTTTACGAGGTCAAGTTCTTAAAAACGCCAATGAAGCTGGAGCAATGCAAGGCGGAGGAGGCGCAAGTTCGCTCATGCGTCGGCTTGGATTGCAAAAATATCGGCTTTGTGTCGTCCAGCGGTTTTAGCTTTAAAAGCCGCGCATATAATCTAATTTCTGGCGCTGATTTATACTGAATAACTTTTCAGTGAAAAATTATTCAGTATAAATGCCGTTTGGTTTATTATTGACAAAGTTTGTTCTTTTTTGGCAAAAAAGTGAAAAATTTTTGAAAAATGTGGTAGAATGTAACAATGCCGATGGGGTTTTCGCAACAGCAAAAGGCTTCTCAGATTCAGGCGCAAAGGATGGGCCAAAAGCAAATCCAGTCGCTTAAGCTGCTTTCGATGGGAGCGGAGGACTTGCGGCAGGAAGTTTTGGCGCAGGTCGAAAAAAATCCCGCGCTCGAAATTGTGTCGGACAACTTTCAAAACCAAGCAAAGGGGCAGAGCTACAAAAACTTTTTGGACGCCGGCTTGCGCGTGGGTTCGGCGGGCGCTTACGGCCAAGAAAAGTCCGACGCATTTCAAGAAATTTTGGAGAGCCGGCCCGACGAGCGCAAAAGCCTTTTTGAGCATTTGACCCAGCAAGTCAACATGCTGGACATTGACGGCGCCAAAAAAAGCCTTTGCCATAAAATCATAGGCAACTTGGATTCGCGCGGCTTTTACATTTTGGCGCCTTCGTCCTTGCTTGACCAAAAGGCCGGCCAAGACCAAAAGCTTTTGGAAGAATGCGTTTCTATCATTCAAAACCTTGACCCGCCCGGCATTTGCGTGGAGAACGTGGAAAAAAGCCTTTTGCTCCAGGCCCGCCTAAAAGGGACGGCGTCGCCCCTTGCGCTTTTTTTGTTGGACGGCCATTTTGAATTTTTGGACCCGCCGCAAGAGCAAAAGATTTTGGAAAAAATCCGCCGTTTTTTGGAAGAGCAAAAAAAACTTTCGTTCGCAAAAGAAGACTTTTCGTATTTAAAGGACGTGGACGCGGCTGACGTTCAAAAGGCGCTCTTGTTCATAAAAACTTTGGACCCCTTTCCCGCCCGCGACTTTACGCAAGATTCCACCCGCTACGTTCTTCCCGACATTTACGTGGACAAGGACGGCGCGGATTTTAAGGTTAGAGTCTCGGACAAGGTGGTTCCGCAAATAAGGATTTCCCCAAATTTTGGAGACGCAAAAAACAAGTCGCCCTTTGCAAAGGCCGCCATAAATCAGGCAAAAGCCTTTTTGGAAAGCTTGGAGTACCGGCAAAGCTCGATGCAAAAGGCCGCTTACGCAATCGTTCAGTCCCAAAAAGAATTCTTTGAGCATGGGCCGGGCCACCTTGTTCCCCTAAAGCAAAAGGACATCGCCGCCCAAATCCAAGTCCACGAAAGCACCGTGTCGCGAATGGCAAACTGCAAATACTTGCAGTGCGACTGGGGACTTTTTCCTATAAAATACTTTTTCACTTCGGCGGTGGGAGACGCTTCCAAAGAGAGCGTGCAAAGGCAAATCCGCCAAATCCTTGAGCAAAGCCCTTCAAAAAAACTGAGCGACCAAAAGCTTTGCGACGCGCTTGCCCAGCGGGGAATCAAGATAGCCCGCAGGACCGTGGCCAAATACCGCTCCCAAATGAACATAGATTGCTCGTACGAAAGATAGGCCGCGCTTGCGCGAAATCCACTCGAAACAACTATTTTGGTCTTGCTTACAAAAACACGAGCGGAGAAAAAAAATTTGCTTTATTTTGGCAGGCGTGGTATAATGGACAAAACGCGTCCAAAGGCGCGAAATTCACACTTACAAGGAGCATAATATGACAAAGACAGTAAAAGCGGTGGGATTTGAATTGGAGCAAAAGCAGTCGGACATGATAGAAAAAAAGTTGAAGCGCGTAGACTACGCCGACGACTTGATCATTGACTTGATCGCCCAGGTCAAGCACGACAAGCAGTACGCTTTTGACATCACAACAAATTTCCGCTGGGGAGCGCAAGCCCATGTGGCCGCCGAAGACTTTGACTTTGCGGCCGCGCTCAACAAAGTGATGGACGTTCTTGACAACAAAATCAAGAAAGAAAAAGACAAGATTCAGGGCAAATAATTGACAATATTCGGCTAATTGTGTATAGTATACAATATGGCCGAAAAAACGTGGACAGTTCTGGATCTCTTGAACCTTGACTTGTCGGGTCACGACGCGATCAACTTGACTTGCGTCGCTGGCCGCAGGGGGCTTTCAAGAGAGCTGACTGTTCCCGAAATCAACAGGCCCGGCTTGGGCCTTTCGGGCTTCTTTGAAGCCTTTGCCTACAACCGCGTCCAGCTCTTTGGCCGCGGAGAGGTCGCCTACCTCAACAAGCTTTCCGCCGAAGGGCGCACTGACACAATCAGGCAACTTTTTTCTTACCAAATTCCTTGCTGCATTTTTTCTTCCAACCGCGAGCCCACCTCCGAATTTATCGAAATCGCCGAGGAGGCTTGCTGCGCCGTTCTAAAGACCGACTTGGAGTCGTCGGAATTTATGGCGCGCCTTACCCGCGTTTTTTCAAACATCTTTGCGCCCCACAAAACTTTGCACGGCGTTTTGGTCGAAGTTTACGGCGTGGGCATTATGTTGGGCGGACATTCCGGCGTAGGAAAGAGCGAAACGGCGCTTGAATTGATCGAGCGCGGCCACCGCCTTGTCGCCGACGACATCGTCGAGATTCGCTGCGTAAACGGAAATACAATTTTGGGCAGGGGAGCCAACGCTCTTATCAGCCACCATATGGAAATTCGCGGTTTGGGAATCATCAATATTTCCCAGCTCTACGGAATCGGAGCCATCCGCGAGCAAAAAGAAATTCAGCTTGTCGTCGAGCTGGAGGAGTGGGACCCCAACAAGGTTTACGACCGCTTGGGAACCGCTGCCCGCGAAATCGACATGCTTGGCGTAAAGATTCCGTCAATAGAAATTCCTGTAAAGCCAGGACGAAACTTGCCTATCATCATTGAGGCCGCCGCGATGAACGAACGCCTCAAGAAAATGGGATACAACAGCGCCCGCGACTTTAACCAGAACATCCTCAAATGGATTGAGACTGGCGACGCGCAGGCCGCATATTACGGAACGGAAGATTCGTATTAAAAAAATATAGGTCCTTTGGAGGAAATTGTGATTGAAAAAATTTTGACTGTAAAAAACCGCGCCGGCATCCACGCTCGCCCTGCGTCGCTCATTGCCCAGCTGGCCAATAAATTTCAAAGCGAGATTTCGCTCGAAAAAGATTCGATTGTCGTAAACGCCAAGTCAATCATGGGCGTTATAACAATGGCCGCCGGCTACAACACAACGATCAACCTTAAGGTCGAAGGCAGCGACGAGCAGGACGCCGCCAACGCCATAGAAAAATTGTTCGAAGGAAAATTTGAAGAGGAGTAACAAAGGAGGATTATATGAAACAGATTACACAGGTACAAAAAGACGTTCTTAACTACATCGCGGATTTTATTGACGAAAACGCGTTCCCTCCCACGGTCCGCGAAATAAGCGACCATTTTGGAAAGTCAATCCGCGCCGTCCAGGACAATTTGGTGGCCTTGCAAAAGAAGGGCTTTATCACATTGGCGCAAAAAAAGTCTCGCTCTATCCGCATCTTGGTGGACGAGCGCCAAAAGGAGCCCAAGATTTTTGTGGACAAGGTTCCTCTTGTTGGAACTATCGCCGCCGGAAAGCCGCTTCTTTCTGAAGAGAACCTTGAGGGTTACGTGACTTTGACAGAGCCTTTTATCCGCCCGGGCAAAAGCTACTTTGCCTTGCGCGTTCGCGGCCAGAGCATGATCAACGCGGGAATTTTGGAAGGCGACTTGGCCATTGTCGAGCAGGGAACCGAAGCCTTTGACGGACAAATCGTTGTGGCCGTCCTTGACGACGCCATCACCCTAAAGCGCTACTACAAGGAGCAGAATCGCATCCGCTTGCAGCCTGAGAATCCTGCCTTCAATCCGATTTACTGCACCGACGTGCGCATCGTAGGAACCTTGGCCAACTTGGTCCGCACTTACTAAAAGCCGTGTCCTGCAAATGAGCGCGCCCATCTATCTTTTTAGCGGCCCCGAAATCGGCGAACGGTCCGAAGCCGTGGCCGCTGTCAAAGATTCCCTCAAAAAGAAATTTGGCAGCTTGGAGTCCTACACCTACTACTCGGTGGAGACGGACCCCCAGAGCGCGCTTGTGCAATTGTATTCCGAATCCCTTTTTAGCGCGGCCACTTGCGTGGTTTACAACGGCGCCGAAACAATCAAGAAAAAAGAAGACATAGACAAAATCGCCTCTTGGGCCAAGGGCGCCGGAGAGGCCAGCGTCTTGATTTTGGTCAGCGACGAAATTTCTTGCGACTCCAAGCTGGAAAAGCTTGTTCCCAAAGAGAACCGCAAGCAGTTTTGGGAAATGTTCGAAGACCGAAAAATTCCTTGGCTAAAAAATTATTTTTCCAAAAACGGCTTTTCGATTGACGACGACGCTTGCGAAGAAATTTTGGACTTGGTCGAAAACAACACGCAGGCGCTCAAAAGCGAATGCTCGCGCTTTTTTGTTTGCTTTGAGCAAGGCGCCAGAATCACTGTCCAAAACGTTGACCAGCTTATCGAGCACAACCGCGAGGAAAGCGCCTTCACTCTTTTTGACGCGATGGCGCAGCATTCAAAAGGCGCGGACGAGCGGCTTGAGACGGCGCTTGGCATTTTGCAAAAAATCCGCCTTTCTAAAGATTCTTCCAGCGTGGCGCTTTTGGCCGGCCTTGCGTATTGCTTTAGGCGCCTTGAGGCTTGGCAAAACTTGGAGCGCGCCGGGCGTACCGACGAGTTTACTTTAAAGACAAACGGCTTTGCCAGCAAAAAAAGCCGCTCGCAATTTTCGTCCGCGGCGCGCGTTTGGACTTTGGGGCAAACAATCGCCATCAAGGCATTGATAGCGCGCGCGGACATGCAAATCCGTTCCAGCGGAACAGGCTTGGAGGACACGCTTTTGCAAACCTTGATTTATTCGATTGTCGTCAAAAAAGGCGCCTCCCTCTCAGTCTGGGAAGAAGGCTGGCCCGCCTAGTCTAGGTTGAGAGCGTCCAACTTTTCTTTGAGGGACTTAAGTTCCTCGTCCGTAAAGGTCAAGCCTTTTCCCATCTTTTGATGGTCGGGCGACCAGGAGCGCAAGTCGTATTTGGCCGGCCTGTCTCCCCACGCAACTTTGTTGAGCTCAAGGTTCCAGCCGCCTTTTCCGCTCGAAATCACAGCCACTTGCTCCTCAATCTTAAAAGAAAATTCGTCCATAGTTTTCTCCTTTTTTTTGATTTTTACACATATAAGGTACACCTTTTTTTGGATTTTTTCATCTTTTTTTGCCACTTTTCCAAAAAAAAGTTGCTTTTAATCGTGAATTGTGGTAAAATATTCTATATTATTTAAAAGAAACGCAATTTTTGGAGGAAAGTTGATGAAGAAATTGATTTTGCTTTTCTGCGTCGCTTTTGCGCTTGTTTTTGCATCGTGCAAATCAACCACGCAGGAAACTGATAACGGCGCCGCCAGCCTTGTTGACGGCCAGATTGAAGGCCAGGAGGAAACTTCTGGTGACGACGCCAACGCCGAGGACGCCGCCAAGACAGCCAGCGCTTTGGAAGCCGCCGAGGCCGCCCGCCAGGCCGCTATTGAAGCCGGAGCCAAAGACGCTTACGGAACTGCGTTCGCGGCCAATGACGCCGCCTTTGAGGCCATCAAGGCCCTCAACGACGGAAAGAACCACGACGCCGAATTGGCCGACATAAAGGCCCGCTACGACGCCTTGGCCGCCGCCTCAAAAGCCAAAAAACTTAAGGAGCGCATTGACAACGAAGGTTTGGCCGTAAACGCTCAGTCCGACTACGACGCCGGCGAAAAAGCCCTTGCCGAATTTGACACGCTCTTGGCCGCCGCTGTTACTCCCGGAGCCGCGCTCAACAAAAAGGCCACGGAAGCCTACAACGACTATTACGCCGTTTACTTTAAGTCTTACAAAAAATTCGCCAATGAAGAGCGCAAGAACGCTTTGGCCAAAAAGAAGGAAGCCGACGCCGTAAAGGCCCAGATTGCCAGAAAGAACGAATACAAGGCCAGCGCCGAAAAAATCATCAAGGGCGACCAGCAGTACTCTTTCTCAAAACCCGAAGAAGCCTACAACAGCTACAAGGACGCCACTTCAAGCTTTGACGCTCTTGCCAAAGACGTAGCGGCCAAGCGCGCCGAAGCCCAAAAGGCCATCGAAGAAGCCAAGGCCAAGGTCGCTGCCTCAAACGAATACGCGGCCAAAGCCGACGTTGAAAAGCCGCTTGGAGACGAGCCTGTTGCCGGAATCGAAGCCGAAGACACAGTTTTGTTGGAAGCCGACCAGTTTGAGAATCCCGACAAAGAGATTATCAATATTGACGAAAGCGTTAAGGAGGCTAACTAATGAAAAAGATAGCGTTTATTTTGGCTTTGGCCCTGGCCTCTAGCGCCTTTGCCGCCAGCTACAAGAACAACACTTACCAAAAACTTGCCAACGAATACACAAAGAAAGCCGAGGCCGCCCTTGACGCCGGCGAGTACGCTTTGAGCGAAGAGTACGCCGCCAAGGCCGCCGAGAACGCCGAGCTTTCAAAGGCTTACATCGACAAGATGTTGGCCCAGAGCAACGCCGAAAAGGCCATCGCCGACGCAAAGAAAAAGTTGGATTGGGCCAAGAGCGTGGGCGCCGACAAGACGTTCCCCACAGCTTATTCTGCCGCCGAGGAAGCCTTTGGAAACGCCAACACCGCTTACGACAAGGGCGACTACTTGAGCGCCTTGCAGTACGCCCAGGCCGTTAACGACGCGCTTGCCGGCGTTCGCGAAGTGACTCCGCTTCCGCAGTTCTACGTTGTCCGCCCTTGGGCCGAAACAAAGGACTGCTACTGGAACATCTCGGGCCGCAAGTATGTTTACAACAATCCGCTTTTGTGGGAAAACCTTTATCAGGCCAACAAGAGCAAAATGCCCAGACCCAACGATCCCAACTTGATTCTTCCTGGAATGAAGATGGAAATTCCGAGCATTGCCGGCGAGTTGCGCGAAGGCACATACAGCCCCAACAAGGACTACGAGCCCTTCAGCGCCAAATAGGAACGGTCAGCTTTCCGCTGCGCCATCGGACGTCGAGCAGGCAAAAAAGCCTGCCTGATGTCCGATTTTTTTTGTGTAGATGTCCTGGACGTTGTTGATAAAAGAATCGATTTTGTCTTTGTGGACTAGCGCGATCGCGCAGCCGCCAAAGCCCGCTCCCGTCATTCGCGCTCCGACGCAACCTTCTTGCTCGTTGGCGGTGTCCGCCAAGGTGTCCAATTCAATTCCTGTAACTTCGTAGTCGTCGCGCAGGGAGGCGTGGGATTGCCGCAACAGTTCGCCCAATTCGCGCAGGTTGCCGGCCTTTAGCGCGGCGACGGCTTTTAGGACGCGTTCGTTTTCGGTTACGACATGGCGGGCGCGGCGCAAAATTGTTTGGTCTTTTATGGCGGAACAGGCCGTTTTAAAGTCTTGGACGCTAAGCGAGCAAAGGTTGGGCAAGTCTTTTGTGTTGGCGCCGGCGGGCAAGGGCAGGGCGGCCGCCTTTAGGTTGGCCAAGGCCTCTTCGCATTGCGCGCGCCGCTCGTTGTACTTTGAGTCGGCCAGCTTGCGCTCTTTTTTTGTGTTCATCACGACAAAGCGATAGTCGCCCAAGATTAGCGGAACGTATTCGCAGGCCAGCGTGGCGCAGTCCAACAATTCCGCCGTATTGACTTTTGCGGTGGCGATTATGAATTGGTCCATGATTCCGCAATTGACGTTCATAAACTCATGCTCGCTTTGCTGGCCGATGAGCGCTATGTCCTTGCGCGAAAGGTTTAGGCCAAAGAGCTCGGACACCGCGTACGCAAAGCCGCATTCCAGCGCGCTGGACGATGATATTCCTCCTGCCGGCGGAATTGTAGACGAAATCAAAAGCTCAAAGCCGCCGTCAAATTTGCCGCCGCGCTTTTTTATTATGCAAAGAATTCCGTTTAGATAGTTTGCGTAGCCGTTTTCTTTTTTGTAGCAAAAGTCGTCGTTTATGTCAAACTCAAACGTTCCATCAAATTGCAAGTCGTTGTAAATAATTTTTGTGTCAGCGCGGCGGCGTATTGCAAAATGCATGTAGCGGTCGATTGCCGCCGGAAAAACTTTTCCGCCGTTGTAATCGATATGCTCGCCGATAATGTTTATGCGCGCTGGCGACAAAAAAATTCTCGCGCCGTCGCTTGAACCGTAATAGTTTGCGAACTGGGCTAAAAATTTGTCGCGGTCAAAAAATGTTTCTTGGCTTTGCATTTGTTTAATCCGTTTTATTGCTTTATGTCAAATTTTTGGATGTAAAAGACCGTAAAGTCTTCGATTCGGCCGATGAATTGGCGCTCGATTTCGGCGATTACAAAAGGAATGCGGGGCGCCCTGATTCCGCCCAAAGCGTAGACGTAATAGTCGCCGCCCCATTCAAAGCAGCAAATGCCTGCGATCATGTTGCCTTCTTTTACGGCCTTGAATGACTTCCACATAAGCGGCGTGACGTTTAGCTGGTGAAAGAAAAAGCCTTCTTTGCCCCATTCGATTTCCAGCTCGGAATCGTAGGCCGAAAGCATGTCCATTTTTAAATGCGAGCCGACTTGTATGTAGCCGGGCCGGTCGTTCCTAAAACGCTGTTCCACCAAAGGAAAAAGATTTTTGCTGGAACCTTTTTTTTCGTCGGAGTAAATGATTTGTTTGTAAAGGTTTATGTCCTCAAAAATTTTTACGGCTTGTTCGATTACGGTTTGGTTTGAGCTTTTGGGCATTTTGTAAATTATTTCGGCCAGGTAGTTGGCGTTTATGTCTCTTGCGATTTTGAGCACTTTGTCGGCGTAGATGTTCAGTCCTTGGTCAAGCGTCGTGTTCTTTGCTTTTTTTATGTTGCGGATAACTATTTTTCCGTTTTGCAAGTCTTGTATTTCGCTTTTTTTCCATTCATTTGTAAAGGAAGGAGGAAGCGTTTGCGCGCTTATGTTGTGGAATAGGGCCAGCGCCAAAAGCGCGGCAACAAAAAGGCTCTTTTTCATTCTTCAATTATAGCGGGCGGGGGCGAGTGTTGCAAGACGGAGGCTCGCATTGTTGCGCAGAATCAAAATCCGCGCTACAATAGCAAAATGGACAAGACAGTTTACATTTTTGGCCACAAAAATCCTGACACGGACGCGGTTGTTTCGGCCGCCGCCTACGCAAAGCTAAAAGAGCTTTTGGGACAAAAGAATTATGTGGCAGCAAGAGCCGGCCACCTTAGCCCGCAGACAGAATACATATTCAATAAATTTAAAATCAAGCCGCCGGAGTACATTCCGGAGCTCAATCCAAAAGTCGGCTTTTACATGAGCGCGGGCTGCGTCACGGTAAATGAAAATTCTTCGCTTTGGGAGGCGCTAAAAAAAATCGACACCGCGCAAAACCAAGTGCTCCCGATTGTCGACGACAACGGCTACTACAAGAGCCTCTTGCACTACAACGAGTTTGCCAAAAACGTTTTGCTCTTGATGAACCCCGAGAAAAAAACGCCGGTGACTACAAGCATCGACCTTATAATGAAGACGATGAAGGCCCAACCCATCATTCTTAAGAACGAAAAGGAACTGTTCAAGGCCTCGATTTTGGTAGGCTCTTCGGCTACCGAAAGCTTTGTGCACAAGTTGGACCAACACAAGTCCGAACAAATGGTCGTCATCGCGTCAAACCGTCCCGAGATTCACGAGCAGTGCATCGACGCAAAGGTCCGCCTTTTAGTTTTGACAAGCGGACACGTTCTTTCAAAAGAGCTGCGCGAGAAGGCCGAGAAAAACGGAGTCAGCGTTATCATCTCTCCCTACGGAACGTCGTCAACCTCGATGCTCATCGCATATTCCACGCCGGTAATCGTCATGGCCGACCGTTCGATTCCAGCAGTCCACGCAAGCGACACGATTGGAAAAATCAAGCCGCTCTTGCGCGAATCTCCTTGCCGTTGTCTTCCGGTAGTTGACGACGACTACAAGGTGCTTGGCGTGATTTCGGAAAGCGATTTGCTGCGCGAGCCCAACGTTGAGCTGGTTTTTGTTGACCACAACGAGTCCAGCCAAGCGGTGGAGGGCTTTGAGCACTACAAACTTTTGGAAGTCATCGACCACCACCGCATCGGAACTTTTGGCACAAAAAATCCGATTACTTTTATCAACAAGCCGGTCGGCTCAACGTCGACTTTGATAACCGGCTTGTTCCGCGAAAATAAAATTTCTATTCCGATTGAAACTGCCCAGCTTTTGCTTTGCGGAATTTTGAGCGACACGCTGATCCTAAAATCTACGACCGTAACCGACACAGACCGCGAGGCTGTGGAATATTTGAGCGCCATCACAAACCTTGACCCGCAAGCGCTTGGCGAAGAAATCATCCGCGCCGGAAGCAGCATCGTGGGCCGCGGCGCCAAAGAAATCATAAACCAGGACTTAAAGGAATACAACGAAGGAAAAATTTCTTATTCGGTAAGCCAAATCGAAGTGGACAACACCCGCGACGTCTTGGGCCGCAAAAAAGAATTTTTGGACATCCTTGAGTCCAACCGCGCCGCCTCAAAGAAAGCCTTCGCCGCGCTCTTGGTCACCGACATCACAAAGCTTGACTCCATCATGATTTTGGCCGTCGACCAAAAGTACAAGGCGCTCTTTGCCTATCCCAAGCAGGAAGAGGACGTCTACTACCTTAAGGGCGTCGTCTCGCGCAAAAAGCAGCTTATCCCCATGCTGACGGAACTCTTGGCGGGAGTGGAAAGCTAGCCGACAGCGCCTTGACGCGACTTTATTCCCAGCCAAATGTTGCCGGCGGCTTGTTGGTAAGGTCGTAGTAAATCGCGTCGACAAAATCCAGCGCGGCGATTTTTTGGACAATCTCTTTGACAAGCTCTTGCGGAAGCTGCGCGAAGCGCGCGGTCATAACGTCTTCGCTGACGACAGGACGCAAGACAAAGGACGCGCGGCCGGGCGCGGAGGCGTAGGGAAGGTCAATTGTCAAGTGCTGGAAAATCTTTTGATAGTCGCCCGACTTGTGAAGGGCGGACAAAACGATGTCGTCCACCTCTCTCAGTTGGTCAAGCCTTTCTTTTGTACAATAGCCTTTTTGCAAGACAAGCTCCGCGCCCGGTTTTTGGTAAAGACACAAAATGGCGCGGTTTATGAGGCTTGCCGCGTTTGTAATTTGAATCGAAGCCGCGTCAAGCTTTTCCCATTTTTTGGGAAGGTGGCAAAAGCCCGCGCCCTGGTCGCCAAAGTTTAGAACGGCTGGAAAGCGGTATGTCCTAAAGTCGCCCTGGACTCCCACCGAGCGGACTGGCAACACGTATTTTTTGAGGCTTGCCGCGCAATGCTCGCAAAAGCCTTCCACTTTGATGCCGTCAAGTTCCGCCTGCGCGTTTTTAAGCTCCTCTTTTTGGTCGGCGGACAGCTCGCCCTCGGAGCACAAAACGTTTATCGAAAGTCCCGGGCCGGGGAAAGGATGGCGCATCACAAGCTGGTCGGACAAGCCCAAAGTTTTTCCAATCGCGCGCACTTCGTCCTTGTACAAGTCCTTTAGCGGCTCGATTATCATTCCCTTTGCAAGCAAGGCTTGGATTCCGGCCACGCGGTTGTGGTGCGTTTTTATCGTGTTGGAATTTTTTGTTCCGCCCGACTCAATGATGTCCGGATACAAAGTGCCTTGCGCCAAAAGCCAGTTTTCTTCGTCAAGCTTTTGCTCGGCCACAAAGCCGTCGCGAACTTTGATGAAGTTTTCGCCAACAGCCATGCGCTTTTTTTGCGGGTCTGTAAGGCCGGCGACCGCCGCCAAAAAGCTTTGGCTTGCGTCGCGCGCGATGAAATTTTCAAAGCCGAATTTTTTGTACATTTCGCAAACTTTGGCGCTTTCGTTTTTGCGCATAAAGCCGTTGTCGATGTGCAAGCCCAAAACGCGCTTTTGGCCCAGAGCCTTGTTGAGCAGCGCGAACGCTACGGTCGAGTCAACGCCTCCGCTTAGGAACAAGAGGACGTTTTTGTCGCCTGCGTCCTTTTGAATGTTCTGCAAAATCGTGTTGAGAACTGTCGCTTGGTCCCAGTTCTTTTGCATTCCGCAAAAGGCGGCGAAGTTTTCAAAGATTTTGTTTCCGCAAGGAGTGTCCTTGACCTCGCAGTGGAATTGCAGGCTGAATCGTTTTTTAAGAAGATTTTGCGTTGCGGCGTAAGGGCAGTCCTTTGTGGAGCCGACGACCTCAAAGCCGTCGCCCATTTGCAAAACGCCGTCTTGATGGCTCATCCAAACTTGCTGGTCGCCGCTTATTCCTTTGAACAGCGGGCAAGCGGAAGAGTCGCCGCCCATTCCCGCGGCAAAGTTAAGCGTTGCAAAGCCAAACTCTCCGACGGCGGCCTTGCCCACCTTTCCGCCGTAGCCCTGCTGGACAATGTAATGGCCGTAGCAAAGTCCCAAAATCGGAACGTCAAGGTCAAGAATTTTTGAATTGAATTCTGGAACTTTTTCGTCGTAAACGCTGGCCGGTCCTCCCGAAAAAACGATTCCTTTGGCTCCATTGAGAGCGGCGACATCCGCTGACGGCAGCGCGATTTCTGAATAAAAGCCCAGCGCCCTAAAGCGCTTGGCGATCAAGTGCGCGTATTGGCTTCCAAAATCAAGAACGACAATTTTATCACGAGTTTCCATTCAAACATTATACAAAACTTCGTTTTGTTTTGCTAGTGGTAATCCGCTCGCGTTCATGAACGCAAAGACCAAAATAGTTGTTTCGAGCAGTGCCACCGCGTCCATTGGACGCTGCGTTTTACCCCAGCATTTTTTGCAGGGATTCTTCAACCACTTTGTTAAGCGAGGAATTGCGGCGTATTGCGTAAAGCGCGGCTTTTTGGTGCAGTTCGGGAGAGATGCGGACATTAAAGCTGCCCTTGTAGGCTTTTTCCGGCTCCACGCCGTTTGAGTCGCATACTTTTAGGTAGCTGTCAACGGCCTCGTGAAAGTCGTAAAGCAGTTCTTTTGCGTCTTTTCCTTCGTAAGAAATGAGGCTTTTTATGCCTTGGACTTTTCCGTAAAACACGCCGTCGTTTTCTGAGAATTCAACGCTTCCGCTATAGCCCTTGTAGCTTATTGTGTTGTTCATATCAATCCTTCCTGTGAAAGCTTTTCAATTAATTGCTTGATTTGGTATTCAAGCAGTTCCTTGCGTGGGTGCGGTTTGTGGAGCAATATTGAGTCTTTGTTTTTGCCAAAGAACATTACGCGCGATCCGCTTGTTTTCCCTTTGTCGCTTTTGGAATATCCAAGAAAACCGAGCAAAGTTTCCGCCTCTTCAAATGTAAAGTCTCGCGGCTTTGACTTTAACCTTGCTATTAGTTTTTCTTTTTTTCCCATATTTGAATTATAGCATGGATTTGAAAAATGCGCAACTAAATTTAGTTGCAAAAATGGCAGTTTTTAGAAATTTACACAAAAAAGTCCTTTAACTTTAATCCCATCGCATGGGCGATTTTTGCAAGTGTTTCCAGCGATGGAACTGTTTTCTTTGATTCTATATAAAAGAGATGACTTCTGGAAACGCCTGATTCGACGGAAAGAGTAAGGATTGAAATCTTCTTTTCCTGCCTGAATTTACGAATCTTGTCTATGACTTCCGAAACTTCTTTATTCATCGCGCTCTTGCTCTAAATATAGAGTAGTGATATACTGTGCTTAGAAAAACTCTAAATTTAGAGCGTTAAAAATTTCATTCATCTAGGAGAAGAAAAATGAAAAGAGTTATCTGTGTGGCAGCCGCGGTTTTGCTTGCGGCCAGTGTTTTTGGTCAAGCGATTCCTAAAGACAGGGATTTGTTTGTTGGCGTTTGGAAATTTGCGGAAGAGAACAACTATCAAAATGTTAGCAAATATAGCAAGCAACTTGAAAGTTTTTTGAAAAAGGAATGGATGAACGACATTATAAACGCGCCTATGAATTCAACTGGCGTCAAAAAGTCCTTTAACTTTGAAAAGGGAAACTGCTTTGACATTATTGATGATGAATACCGCATTTTGACTCCGCAGGTTGACAAGGCGCTTTTGGGCGCGACTTTGCATATTTTTGACTGGACTATCAAAAACGACAATGGAAATCTTTCGCTTAAGTTGAACAACGCCATTACGGCGATTGTCGATAAAAATGGCGAATGGACATCAACTTCTGAATTCAAGAAGTCTAAGATAATGAATGGAAAACAGATTGAAAAACTGGCCTCTGCGGACGTGATGAAGTATCTTATGGTTTCTGATGAAGAATATGCCAAATCAAAAAAAGAGGTCGCGGCAAATCTTGGATTCTTGCTTTCAATCATTCCTAACACAACAGAATTGGCTCTTGATGGTTTGATTGAAGAAAACGATGTTTATAACACTGAGACAAAAATCGATCTTAAAGTTTTTTCCGTAAAAAAGAATGATTCTAAAATCACGGGATTCACGCCCGATGTTTATGCATACCAGATTTACGGAACAAACGGCGAAGCCTACCTTTGGGGATACTCAAACAAGACTGTATTCAACAAGGCAAAAAAAGACTCGGACTTTTCTTGCTCAGGAAAGATAAAGAGTATAAAATACGAATTGTTGAAAGCTAAAATTATTTTTGTCGTTGAGTAATTAACTTAAAACTTGTTAATGAATTGGCCGCCCAAATCAGGGCGGCCTTTTTTTTATTGCAACACTCTGTTTTTGCCCCTACGTTTGGCTTGGTAGAGCTTTTTGTCGGCTTCTTTGATAAAGTCGGAAAGGTCGTCGATTGAGTTTATGGCGCCGTTTGAGCAGCCGCCGCTAAACTTGAAGGCGCCGTCTATGGCCGCGACGCAATTTTTGATTTTTTGCTTGAACTCTTCCTTTGAAACTTGAGGAATCATTACAAGGTATTCGTCGCCGCCGTAGCGGAAGCAGTTTTGTTTTCCAAATTCGTTTTGCAAAATGCGCGCAAAGCTGACCAAAAGCTCGTCGCCGTAATTGTGGCCGCGCGTGTCGTTGTGGGTCTTAAAGTCGTCGATGTCGGTAAGCATCATCGTGATTTGCGAGCCGACCATTTCTTCAAAGCGCAGTTTGAGCGCGGCGCGGTTGCGCAATTTGGTGAGCGCGTCGGTTAGCGAAGATTCACGCAAGCTTTCGGCAAGCGTGTGGTTCATCACAGTTTGCCGCGCTATCTTAAGATACTGGTAGTAGCGCGCGATGTTCACTATGACAAAAAATACGTAAAGAATCGGATAGTTCACGTTTGTGGCGGGGCTGACTCCCGCAACCTTTTTCATTAGCCAATAGAAGAAGCCAAAAGAAAGCGTTATCAGCGTTACCGAAAAAACGGGCCGCAGCATAAAGATGCTGGCCAAGAGCAGTTCCAGCGTGACAAAAACAAGAATTTGCTCTTTGAGAACGTAGTCAAGAATGGAAACGTAATTGGCAAAGGCCGCCAGCGTAGTCAAAAAAATTGCGATGCTTGCAGTCAAAGCCTTGTGGGTAAAGCGGCCCTTTTCGGCTGGGCGCGTGATTGTGTAAAAAAACAGTTGGGCCGCCGCGGTGAACAAAATGACGTAAGCGATTCTGTGGTGGAACATCCAGCTGTTGGGAACGGACGGGTCTATGTGAACTTCAAAGCCGAACGAAATGCTGAACGTTATTATTTCCATAATCATTATGATTAAAGAAATGATTCTAGAATTTCTTATGTTGGCGCAATCCAAAATAAATTGGATGTCGTCGCGGGGCTTTTCAATTCCTAAAACTTTTTTTACTGAAAACCTCATCCACTCTCCGTTTTACTTGCTCTTTCCTGCGCTTTGCTTAACGGCGGCCGCTATAAAGTCGCGGAAGAGGGGGCCTGCCTTGTTGGGGCGGCTCTTGAATTCCGGGTGGAACTGAACTCCAACCATCCAGGGGTTTCCGGGAACCTCGCAAGTTTCCACCAAGTCGCGCTCGGGGTTGACTCCCGAAATTATAAGGCCCGCTTTTTTTAGGTCGTCCCTAAAGCGGTTGTTGAATTCGTAGCGGTGGCGGTGGCGCTCCCAAATTGTCTTTGAGCCGTAAGCCTTTTCGACAAGGGTGCCGGACTCAACCGCGCACTCGTATTTTCCAAGGCGCAAGGTGCCGCCCAAGATTTTTCCGTTTTGGTCGGGCATCAAGTCGATTACCGGGTAGGGCGTGTCCTTGTTCATCTCTGTGGAGTTGGCGCCCGCCAAGCCAAGGACGTTGCGCGCGTATTCGATTACCAAGATTTGCATTCCAAGGCAGATTCCAAAGTAGGGAACCTTCTTTGTTCGCGCGTACTTGGCTGTGTTGATCATTCCTTCGATTCCGCGGTCGCCAAAGCCGCCGGGAACGATGATGGCGTCGGCGTTCTTAAGGCGGGCGGCGGTGGTCTTGTCGTCGGTCAACTGCTCCGAGTCAACCCAGTCGATTTCGACTTCGGCCTCGTTGTGGATTCCGCCATGAATCAACGATTCCACCACCGACAAATAGGCGTCGTGGAGCGCCACGTATTTTCCGACAAGCGCGATGTTGACCTTGCGCTTGGGGTTGTTGAAGCGGTCCACCATCTTTTCCCAATCTTCCAAATGGGTCTGGGATTCTTTGAGGCCCAAAACTTTGCAGACGGCTTTTCCCAAGCCTTCCTTTTCCATTTGGAGGGGAACTTCGTAAATTGACTTTGCGTTTAGGTTTTGAATCACGCAAGACGGGTCCACGTTGCAAAAGGCCGCCAAGCGCTCGCGGGTTGTCTGGCCAATGTCGCGTTCGGTGCGCAGCATTATCACGTCGGGCTTGATTCCCAATTCCTGCAATTCCTTTACGCTGTGCTGCGTGGGCTTTGTCTTAAGCTCGTCGGCTTTTTTCATAAAGGGAACAAGCGTCAGGTGAATGTAGCAGCAGTTTTCTTCGCCCACTTTGTATTTCATTTGGCGGATTGCTTCCATAAAGGGGAGCGACTCGATGTCGCCAACCGTTCCGCCGATTTCGGTTATGATTACGTCGGCGCCTGTTTCATTTGTCGAAAGAAGCATGCGGCGCAAAATTTCTTCGGTGATGTTGGGGATTACCTGAACGGTTCCGCCGTGAAAGCCTCCCTCGCGCTCCTTGTTGAGAACGCTAAGGTATACGCGGCCGGCCGTTGTGTTTGAGCTTTGGCTCAAGGTGGCGTCGGTAAAGCGCTCGTAGTGGCCCAAGTCCAAGTCTGTTTCGGCGCCGTCGTCGGTTACAAAAACTTCGCCGTGCTGGATGGGGTTCATCGTGCCCGGGTCGATGTTCAAGTATGGGTCGAATTTTTGGTTGATCACTTTGTAGCCGCGGCTCTTTAAAATCAAGCCAAGAGAGGCCGCCGCGATTCCTTTTCCCAATCCAGAAACAACTCCGCCTGTAATAAAAATGTACTTGGTCATACGCTCTCCTAAAAGTCAGCCAGCTTGGGCGCGCGCGGGTAGGGAATTACGTCGCGGATGTTTTCCATTCCGGTAACATAGCGGATAAGGCGCTCAAAGCCCATTCCAAATCCCGAGTGGGGAACAGTTCCAAACTTGCGCAGCTTGAGGTACCAATCGTAAATCGACTCGTCCATTCCGCGGCGCTTGATTTCGGCCAAGAGCTTGTCGTAGTTCTCCTCGCGCTCGCTTCCTCCGTTGAGCTCTCCGATTCCGGGAACCAAAACGTCGCAAGCCTTGACGGTTTTTCCGTCGTCGTTTTGCTTCATGTAGAAGGACTTGATTTCCTTGGGATAGTTGTAGACCATAACGGGCTTTTTGAAAATTTGTTCCGTCAAATAGCGCTCGTGCTCGGTGGCGATGTCGCAGCCCCAATACGGCTTGAACTCAAACTTGTCGGCGTGCTTTTCCAATTCCTTAATCGCGTCGGTGTAAGTGATGCGCTCGAACTTTGAGTTGACGACGTGCTCCAACTGGGCGATAAGGCCTGGCTGAATTCTCTTGTCAAAGAATTCCAAGTCTTCGCGGCACTTTGTAAGGGCCCAGTTCAAAAGATATTTGACAAAGTCTTCCTGCAAGTCCATGTCGTCGTCAAGGTCGTAAAAGGCCATCTCGGGTTCGATCATCCAGAACTCGGCCAAGTGGCGCGGAGTGTTTGAATTTTCGGCGCGGAAGGTTGGTCCAAAAGTGTAGACGCGGCTAAGTGCGGT
>JAFZLA010000044.1 GCA_017551705.1 Treponema sp. | reverse complement strand
GCGGCCTCAGCGTTCTCTGCGGCAGGAGCGGCGTCTTGCGCTGCGGCTCCTTCCGCGGGAGCGGCGGCCGCTCCTTCTGCGGGAGCCTCTCCATTTGCGGCGGCCTCGGCCTTGGCTTTTTCTTCCGCTTCCATCCTTGCCTTTTCTTCGGCCACAGCTTTTTCTTGCGCGGCCTTGGCGGCGGCGAGCTTTTGCTCCGTCGTCTCGGTTGGAGCGAAGACATGCTTTCGCAAGTTGACAAGGTAATTGTTTATTCTAAGCCTGTAGGCGATAGGAACGGTTTTGTCGCCGAACTTAATCGACACCATCAAAATGTCCTTGCGGCCTTCGATGGGGCTTGAGGCGACAACGACGCCGCCTACTTGAATCACTTCGTTTGGTTCCTCAAAGCGCATTTGCAAAAGCGCCTGTTGGTTGTCGACATACTTTTGAATGCCGACCATAATCACTTTTACGCCGCCAAAAGAAAGGTCGCGAATGATGCAGTGGCGCGGAACGCCCTGTATTTGGACAATCGACTCTTCTTTGGCGAGGCCAAGCTTGCGCTTTACTTCTGGATTCAAAATGATGCGCTCGTCCTTGCGGCGCATGGCGTTGGCGTTGGCGTCAAGCAAAGCGCCCAAACGCTCGATCAAATCGTCCGGCGGACGCTGCGTAAAACTGATTGTGATGATGGCAAGTTCCGCCGAATTCATGTAGGGCTTGATGTCGCTCACCCTTCCGTTTACAAAGAAGGTGACCATTTGGTTGTCGGAGTTGGTGAAGCAAAAGCGAACTTGGACAGGGCCCGTCTCTTTTTGCGAAAGTTGGGAGTAGGCGCCGCCCTTGATTCCGACGATGATGCGGCAAGCCATCAATGAAGTCGAGTTTACTATGCATGGCCATTGGTTTCCGTTGCACTTGACGTAAATTTGGCGCGGATCGACCTTGAGAATTCGCGTTATGTCTTTTGTGAATGTAATTTCTGAGTCGCGATAATGGTCGTAATAATCTTGCAGCTGCTGGGTTGTTACCAATGCCATAATAGAACATTATAAATCAAAATTAGATATAAGTCAATTGCCGCTCGTTTTTTGTCTTTTTAAAGACCTTAACGGGTAAAAAAAATTTGCAAAAAGCCAAAAGTGGCGCTACAATTTATGATATTCCGCGCATGCGGAATAAATAAACAAAAGACTTGTCTTATGACAAGGGGAGAAAAAAATGGGAAACTCAGCAAAAGCTAAGTCTATCGGAAGATTGATCCTTCAGTTGGCCTTGGGCGCCATGCTCATCGTTGGCGGAATCTGGGCCTTGCAGGGCGGCGGAGACTTTGGCGCCTTGGCGATGAGAGCCTGGCTTGGAAAGACATTCGGCGTCATTTTTGGCGTGATTGAATTGATTGCCGGCGTTTTGCTGGTAATCGAATGCTTCACCAAAGACATTTTTGGCAAATTTGACAATATCCTTGGCCTTATCATAATGATTGTATGGCTCGTCGCGATTGTAGTCGGAGACATCATCAAGGGCGACTTTGACCCCTTCTTGCCCTGGCTCTACAACTTCGCCGGCCACGTAATCATTTTGGGCGCCTTGTGGTCGCTCAACGACTAGCCAATTTTTTGTTCAGCAATTCGGTTGCCTGCTTGGGGTTGGCCTTTCCTTGCGAAAGCTTCATGACCTGCCCCATCAGCCAGCCGACGACGTTGGTCTTTCCGGCCTTAAAGTCTTCGATGGCCTTGGGATTTTGATCCAAGACTTTGTCGACCAGGCCTTCAATCAAGCCGGCGTCGCTGACTTGCTCCATGCCTTCCTCCTTGATAATGGCGGAAGGCATTTTATTTGTAGCCAGCATCTTGGCAAAAACTTCCTTTCCTTGCTTTGAAGTGATTTTATTTTCTTCCAACGCGTTTGAAAGTTCCGTTATGTGGGCGGGCGTAAGGGCAACCTCGCCGATTGTCATGTTCTTTTCGTTAAGGACGGCAAGCAGTTCCGACAAAATAAGGTTTGCCGTTCTCTTGGCGCTCTTGGAATTTTTGGCCGCTTCCTCAAACCAAAGGCTAAGCTCGCGCGTTGAAGTCAAAGTCTCCGCGTCAAAGTCACTAAGGCCAAACTCCGCCTTAAAGCGGGTGCGCTTGGCTTCGGGCAATTCGCCCACGCGCGAGGCGGCGCGGTCGATCAATTCTTGTTCCACGCTAAAGGGCTTGATGTCCGGCTCCACCACAAAGCGATAGTCGACAAAAGAATTTTTGGTGCGCTGGACGACGGTCTTTCCGGCCGCCTCGTCCCAGCCCATAGTGACCTTAAAGCCCGGGTTGAATTCCTGCCTGTCGGTCTTGAACTCCTCAAGCTGGCGGGCGGCTTCGTAGGTACACGCCTCGCGGATGGCCTTGAATGAGTTGAGGTTCTTGATTTCGGATATCGGGGTGTGATAAAGCTTTCCGTCTTCCCAAACGTTCAGGTTGATGTTGGCGTCGCAACGCATGTTGCCCTCTTCCAAGTTTCCTTTTGTGACTTGAACGTAGCGCAAAATTTCTTGGACGGTCTGCATGAAGAGCGCCGCTTCCTCGGGGCTTGTCATGTCGGGCTTGGTTACGATTTCGATTAGCGGAGTTCCGGAACGGTTGTAGTCGATGTAGGAATGCTTTCCTTCCATGTGAAGGGACTTTCCTACGTCTTCCTCAAGGTGGATGCGCTCGATGCGGACGCGGCGGTATTTTTGGTCGGCGCTCACGCAAGGCTCGCCCTTAAAGTTGTTGGGACGGAATTTCGTTCCACCCGGCTGCTCGTCCTTGGGATAATGGAAGAACGGAAGGTCAACGTAGCCGTCCGTGCAAAGGGGCAAGTCGTACTGGGTGATTTGGTAGCCCTTGGCAAGGTCGGGATAAAAATAGTGCTTTCTGTCAAACTTTGTGAAGCGCGCGATGTTGCAGTTGAGGGCAAGGCCGGCGACCGCTCCGAGTTCCACATAGCCCTTGCTGACGCGCGGCATCGCTCCGGGAAGGCCCAAGCAAACAGGGCAAACGCGCGTGTCCGGCATTCCGCCGTAACGGTTTTCGCAAGCGCAAAAAGCTTTGGTTTTAGTCAAAAGCTGCGTGTGGATTTCGCAGCCGATTACGATTTCTGTTTTTTCGATAGACATGGTTTTATTATAGCGATTTGCGGGGAGCGTTGCAAGAACGCGGCGCGCGGCCAGTTCAGTGTACACTGAACTGTGAAGTTGACAGACTTCACAGTCGCAAAAGCAACGCTACGCTCGCTTTTGCGACTGACTAAAATCATTTTACATGGAGGAGTTTTATGAAAAAAACTCTTAAAATCGTTTTGGCGCTCGCGGCAATGTCGCTTGCGTTCGTCTTTGCCGCTTGCAATAATAATTCAAGCGATTCGTCCAACCAGTCCACCCCGCCAGCCGCTTCCACCGCAAGCTTTTCTGGAACTTACACAGGTTCCATAAGCGGCGAAGCCAGCGGAAGCAGCGTAACGTTTTACTGCACATGTGTTGGAACGGCAAACAGCTACACAATGAAAGGCTGGAAAAACTCAGCGAAAACAGGCGAAGCCAATATTAACAGCTCAGGAACTTTCACAATATCGGGAAACACGTTTTCAGGAAGCGGAACAGACCATTCCATAAGCGGAACGACAACAGACGGCGGCGCGACATGGTCGTTAACTGTCACCGTGCCCGGCACAGGAACGTTCACCGGCACGTTTAGCAAGCAATAAAATTAACGGCGGACGTGCGGCGACTAAAAGGCCTTGCAAGGCTAGGAAGCCGCGCCCGTCAGCTCCTCGGCCTTGGCCTTGACCGCCTTGAAGAGCGCGTCCTTGTCGCCAGCGTTGGCGTTTATCGTGCGGACAAAAACGCTTCCGGCTACGACAGCCTCAACATAAGGGGCAAGCGCCTTGGACTGCTCGCCCTTGCTTATTCCAAATCCGCCGTAAACCTTGCTTCCGCCAGAAGCGACTTTTTTGATAAAATCAATTGTGTCGCTGTCAATCGTTGTGTCGCTTCCGGTGATGCCTGTGCGCAAGGCGGCGTAAATGTATTTGAAGCCCGCTCCGGCCATCTTTACAAGGCGGTCGGCGCTCATGCTGGGCGCGGCGACGGGAATGTTTTCCATTCCGTTTTCCTTGCAGGCGGCGGTAAGGCCTTCGTCAAAGTCAAAAGGCAAGTCCGGGATTATCATTCCGTTCACTCCGGCGGCCGCGGCGCGCTTGCAAAATTCCTTCACTCCCGGAGTGAATACCAGCGAGCCGTAGCTCATAAGGTAAATCGTTGTTTGCGGGAATTCGTCGCGGATTTTTTTTATCAAGGCAAGGCCGTCGGCGGTTTTGTAGCCCCGCTCAAGGACTGTCGTGCAGGCTCCTTGGATTGCCGGGCCGTCCGCGCTGGGGTCGCTGAAAGCCAATTGTATTTCCAAGATGTCCGCTCCCCCGGCAACAAGGGCCCGGGCCGCTGTCAAAGAAAGTTCGTCGGTGGGATAGCCCGCCACCAAATGCGACATCAGTTTTATTTTATTCATTTCACGTCTCCTTAGTTATCATGAACGTCTTTCGAGTTTTCCAAACGTTCGATTTCTGAATGAAGGAAGGACAGCCATTCCGTTTTGCGGAAGACGGGGCTTGTGATAAAGACGTCCTTGTCGCCGCGGCCGCTCATGTTGATTACAAGCGCTTGGTCGGCTGGCATCGTCGGAGCCAGCTTTATCGCGGCCGCTCCGGCGTGGGCGCTTTCTAGCGCGAACAAAATGCCTTCGTTTTTGGCAAAGAACTTGACCGCGTCCAAAGCCTCGCTGTCGAGCGCGCTTGTAAACTCAACGCGGCCCTTCTCTCCCAAAGCCGCGAGCTGGGGTCCGATTCCGCAATAGTCAAGGCCCGCGCTGATCGATCGGGTTGCAAGCGCCTGTCCGTCGTCGTCAAGCAAAAAGCGGCTTTTGTAGCCTTGCATGATTCCAACGCGGCCCGCGTTTCCTGTCATGCGCGCGGCGTTTTGTCCAACGTCGGGGCCGATTCCGCCCGCTTCGACGGCGATAAGGCGCGGCGATTTTTTGTCAACGAACGGAGCGAAAAAACCGATTGAGTTGGAGCCGCCTCCGCAGCAGGCAACCATCGCGCCGACTTTAATTTTTCTTTCCTTGCACTGCCGCTCAACTTCGCGGCCTATGACGCTTTGGAATTCGCGAACAATGTCGGGGAAAGGCGCGGGTCCAAGCGCGCTTCCCAAAACGTAATGGGTTGTGTCGGGGTTGGCCGCCCAGTCGCGCATCGCTTCGTTGACCGCGTCCTTTAGGGTGCGGCTTCCGCTTGTTACGGCGTGAACTTTGGCGCCGTACAATTCCATCGCGGCCACGTTGGGCTGCTGGCGGCGTACGTCAACTTCGCCCATGTAAACAGTGCAGTCAAGGCCCAGCTTTGCGCAAGCGGCGGCGGTGGCCAAACCGTGCTGGCCGGCGCCGGTCTCGGCGATGATGCGCTTTTTGCCCATTCGCTTGGCGAGCAGGCACTGGCCCATCGCATTGTTTATTTTGTGGGCGCCGGTGTTGGCCAAGCCTTCAAGTTTAATGTAAATCTGCGCGCCGCCCAAAAGCTTTGTGGCCGTTGGCGCGAAGTAAAGCGGTGTCTCGCGGCCGATGTAGTCGCGCTGAATCGTGGCAAGCTCTTTTAAAAACTTTTTGTCCTTCATCGCGTCCTTAAAGGCCGCGTCCAATTCGTCAAGCGGGCGGCGCAAAACCTCGGCCACATACTTTCCGCCGTATTGTTCAAAAAATCCGTCTGTAGATTGTGCCATATTTATTCCTTATATACTAAAAATTTTTGCAAGACCTAAACTGTCGCCGCCGCGTCAACCGCCGCAAAAAAGGAGCGCAATTTTTGCAAGTCTTTTTTGCCCGGCTCGCTTTCCAGGCGGCTTGACGCGTCTATCAATTCGGGCGAATATTTTTGTATTATATCCCGAACGTTGTCCGCGCCCAAACCGCCGGCAAGCCATAGCGGCGCCTTTTTCTTTGCTTCAAGAACTAGCTCTTGCGGCGCTTGGTTTCCTGTTCCGCCAAGGCCGGCCGCTCCCCCGCCCGCCGCCTTTGCGTCAACCAAAACGCGCGGCTGGCCCAAGGCGCACAAGTCGTTGTAGTTTTGCAAGTCGCTTTGGTCGCCAAGATTGGCCGCGCAGTAATGCGGAATCGCTGCGTTTTTGGGGTCGGCAAAAAACTCGGCGGCTGCTGTTTTTCCGTGCAATTGAATAAAGTCCAAAACGCCTTCTTGCGCAAGCCGCAGGGCGGCCGCTCCTTGAGGGCTGGAAAGTTCTGTGACAACGCCGACAAGTCGCGGCGCGCGGACTGTTTGCAAGCCTTGGACTGAGGCCGCCCCGTTTTTGGCCTTGGAACCAATTTCAGTTTCCGCCCCATTCTCGGTCTTGCAACCGTTAAAAAGCGCGCGGACCTGGCGGACAAGGTCTTGGCTTGCAGCGCGCTTGGAGGCGGCGCAAAATACAAAGCCCAAAAAGTCCGCGCCCAAGTCCGCGGCCGCCTTTGCGTCTTCGATATTTGTGATGCCACAGATTTTGACAAGGGGACGCGCGCAGTTTTGGTTTTGCAAAGCCTCATTCTTCCGCGCGCGGAGCTCTTTTGCAAGGGCGTTCCAGCTTGCGGCGTTTTTGGTTTGGCTTGCGTTCACAAAGGAAGAGACAAGCTCGCCAGCTTTTTGTGTGTCGCGGGCTGCGGCCTCTCCCAAAAGCATTCCCGCAAAGCCAAGGCTTCCGGCAAACGCGGCGGCTTGGGGAGTCCTGATTCCGCTTTCAAAAACGACGGGGCAAGACTCGCCCATCGCGCTCTTAATCTCGGGCAAAAAGCCGCATGGAGTTAACAAGTCGATTGAGAAATCTTTTAGGTCGCGCGCGTTGACGCCGCAAACGATTTTTGGAAGGGCCGCCCCTTCTTGGTCTTGCATTCCGTCCAAGTTTGCCGCCGCCTTTTTGTCTTGAACGCTCTTTACTGCCGCCGCGAGCTTTTGCAAGTCTTCCTCCAAACGAAGCTCCACAAAAGCGGTCAGGCCAAAAGAGGCGCAGCGGCAAAGCATTTGTTCCAGCAAGGCCTGGTCCAAAATGCGCGCGATGAGCAAAACCGCGTCGGCGCCACACTTGTAGGCCACGTCGATTTCGTCGGGATAAATCAAAAAGTCTTTTCGCAAAACGGCAATGTCAACAGCGGCGCAAACGGCCTTTAGGTCGTCGAGGCCGCCCTTGAACCAATTTTGTTCGGTCAAAACGCTTATCGCGCCGGCGCCAGCCTTTTGGTAAGCAAGCGCTGTGGCCGCCGCGTCAAGGCCGGGAGCGATGTCTCCCTTGCTGGGCGAGGCGCGCTTAACTTCGAGCACTACGCTTTTTGTTTGAACAAAAGGATGCAGCGCGCGGTTCCGTTCCGCCGGAACCTCATGCCCCAAGCTTATGCCAAGCCGCGCGATGTCGGCCTTGCGGCGTTCAACTATCTGCGAGAGAATGTCAAGCGACATTTGAAGCCTCTTGGATTTGCTGCAATTTTTTGAGGGCCTTTCCGCTGTCAAGCGCGTCCAGCGCCATGTCGTAGCCTTCCTTTAACGTCTTGACTTTTCCGCTAAGATACAAAACGGCGCCTGCGTTGAGGCCGATGGAAGCGCGAATTGTCTTGTGTCCCGCTCCGTTCAAAATGTCCATCGCCATGCGCGCGTTGTCGGCTCCGCTTCCGCCCGCCAACTCTTCTTCCTTGGCGTTTTCGATTCCAAACTTGGCGGGGTCGATTACATAGCGGCTTTCTTTTCCGTTTCCGTCAATTTGGAAAACGTCGGTCATCGCGCAAGGGCTGATTTCGTCGTAGCCGTCGCGGCTTGCAACGACCATCACGCGCTTGGCTCCCAAAGACTTGGCGGCGCGCGCGTAAGTTTCAAGCAAGGCCGGAGTGTAAACGCCCAGCACTTGGTATTCGGGGCAAGAAGGATTTAGGAGCGGGCCCAAAACGTTCATCACGGTTTTGACTCCCAAAACTTTTCGGACAGGCGCGGCAAAGCGCATCGCCGAATGGTAGACAGGCGCCATCAAAAAGGCAAAGCCGGTCTTTTGCGCCAGCTGCGCCGTCTGCTCGGGGCTTCCGTTAATCTTGATTCCAAGCGCCTCAAAAAAGTCAGCCGCTCCGGACTTTGAAGAAACCGCGCGGTTTCCGTGCTTGATTACCGGCTGGCCGCAAGAGGCCGCCACGATTGCCGAAAGCGACGAAATGTTAAAGCTGCCCTTGCAGTCGCCGCCTGTTCCGACAATCTCGGCATGGCCGCTAAGCTTGAGCGGAAACTCGCGCTTCTTTTTTAGGAGAGACTTTGCGCAGCCTGTGATTTCGGATTCGGCCACTCCCTTTGCCGCCATCGCAACAAGGATCGCCGCCATGACGCGCTCGTCCATCGTTCCGTCGGTGATGTTGTCCATAAAAAATTCCGCCTGCTCTTCCGAAAGGTCGCGGCGGGAAATCAACTGGTTAAGGTAGTCGGAGACAGGAAGGTTTTGACGGCGGTAGTTCAAAAAGGCGCGGAAAAGTTTTTCGGCGTCGCCGCTTGCGATAGATTCCGGATGGAACTGAACGCCCTCTATGTCATATTTTTTGTGGCGGATTCCCATGATGTCGCCGTCGGTGGCGCGGGCGGTAATTTCAAAGTCGTCGCTCAAAGTGGCTTCGTCAACTACAAGCGAATGGTAGCGGGTGAACTTGCCCTTTTTTCCTATCGTGCGGAAAAGTCCCTTTCCGTCCAAGTCCATTTCTTCGACGATTCCGTGCTTGATGAATTTGGCTCCTACGATTTTTGCGCCAAAGGCTTCGGCGATAGCCTGGTGGCCAAGACATATTCCCAAAATGGGAATTTTTCCTGCAAAATATTTTATCGCCTCTTCGCTGACGCCAGCGTCACGCGGAGTTCCCGGGCCTGGAGACACGACCAAATAATCTGGCTTTTTGGCCTCGATGTCTGCCACAGTCACCGCGTCGTTTCTGACAACCTCAACCTTGTCGGTTCCAAGCGACTGCAAGGCCTGGACAACATTGTATGTGAACGAATCGTAATTGTCGATTACAAGTATCATTATTTTTCCTCCGTGTTGAATGTGGCGATGAGCGCGCCAAGCTTTTCGTTGGTTTCCTCAAACTCGCGCTCGGGAACGCTGTCGTAAACGATGCCGCTTCCCGCTTGGAGCGACCAAACTTTTCCTTGCTTGAGCGCACAGCGAATTGCGATGCAAAAATCCAAGTCTCCGTTGGGCCTGATGTAACCCACCGCTCCGGCGTAAAAGCGGCGTTTTGTTTTTTCCAAGCGCGATAGAATTTGCATGGCCGAAATTTTTGGAGCGCCGCTCACCGTTCCCGCCGGGAAAGACGCGCGCAAAACTTGCACCGGCGCGATTCCTTGCGCGACCTCGCCTTCGACGTTGCTGACCAAGTGAATCACGTGGCTAAAGGTTTCGGTTTCCATGTATTGGTTTACCTTGACGCTTCCCGGAGCGCAAACGCGGCCGAGGTCGTTGCGCGCCAAGTCGACCAGCATAAGGTGCTCGGCGTTTTCTTTTGGGTCGGCAAGCAATTGCATCTTGAGCTTTTCGTCCTCGGCCTCGTTCTTTCCGCGACGAATAGTTCCCGCGATGGGATGAATGGAGGCTCTTCCTCCGACAACGCGCACCAAACTTTCGGGAGACGCGCCCGCAAGCTGGAAGTCGCCAAAGTCGATGTAAACCAAATACGGCGAAGGATTTATCAAGCGCAGGCGGCGGTACAATTCCAAGGCGCTCATGTCGCATTCAAGCTGAACGCGGCGTGACGGAACTGCTTGGATAATGTCGCCCGCGACGATATGCTTTTTGAGCTCGACGACTTTTTCGCAATACTCTTTTTTGCTTTGCTCGATGTTGGTGATAACTTTGCAAGGAGCGGCTTCTTCCGACTGTTCCATGTAAGAAAAGTCCATGTTGTTGAGTTTTTTTACAAGCTCGTCAACTTTTTTCTTGAGGTCGATTTGGCGCTCGGAATAGTTGAGTCCAAAGATGTGAAGCTTTTCGGTAAAGTGGTCAAAGACGATGTAGATGTGGCCCGCCACAAAGCAGCATTCGGGAATGCGCAATTCGTCAAACTGGTTTTCAAGGCGAACGGTGTCGCAGCGCTGCACGAACTCATAGCTGAGATATCCGATTCCGCTTGCGGGGAGCGGAATTTCTTTTACGGGACATTCGTTTTGCGCGGCAACGTAAACCAGCGCGTCAAGCACGTCCGCTTCCTTTGTCTGGCCCACGGCATTTTTGCTGACCACGCCTTCCGCGTTAAAAGGAAGCCTGCGGCCGTCAATCAAAAAGGCCACGCCCTCCTCGTCCTGAACGATTTTAAAGGCCTCCTCGGCCATTATGATTGAATAGCGCTCGCGGCCCTTGTTAAAGCTGGCCGACTCCAAAATCGCCTTGGCCCCAATTTTTTTTGCCAACGAAAAAGGCGTGTAGCGCTCGCTTGACATGCACACATAAATCGTGTCGTTTCTAGTTTGCATTTTGTTTCTCCATTGCATTTGCGGAACGGATGGCCGCCCCGCCGCCGTTTCTATTTATAGAAACATTATAGTTAGAATATACAATGATTTTATGTTTCTGTCAATAGAAACAGAGAAAAAAGTTGAAGAATTTTCCCCCATCTTAAATTTTCTTGACAATACAATATATATGTTGTATATTTAATATATGGGAATGACAGCAAAACAGGTGATGAAAATTCTCAAAAAGAATGGCTGGTACCTCGACAGAATCGAGAGTTCTCACCATATCTTCAAAAAAGAAGGATTCTCTCGCTCTGTGCCGGTTCCATTCCATAAGGGAAAAGACGATGATTTGGGCTTCTTTGCAAAAGAAATTTTGAAAGAAGCAAATATTGACCCAAAGACTCTGAAGGAGATGAACAAATGACCTATAATTGCGACATAACAAAACAAGAAGACAAATTTGTAGTTCGCTTTCCCGACGTTCCGAACGCCATCACTTTCGGCAAATCAGAAGAAGACGCCCTTTATATGGCTCAAGATGTACTTAACGGAATCCTAGCATCTCATATAGAAAACGGATATCCAATTTCGGACTCAAAATATACGGGCGGCCATCCTATAGAAGTCTCCCCCAAAATCGCTTTTGCCATCGAATTGCGCAAGGCGCGCGCCGACCGCCCCCAAAAAGAAATCGCCCAAGCTGCCGGCATGTCATACCAGCAATACCAGCGCTTGGAAAACCCGCGCAAGACAAACCCAACGCTCGAAACACTTTGGCGCCTGCAAAAAGTGTTCAAGCGACCGTTCTTGGCGCTGTAGGAACGTTAGCCTTTTTTTAAACTGTTTCCAAAATGGAAATAGTTGCCTGCTGTAAAGAGAGCGGTTATAATTTAGCGTTTTGGAAGTGATAATGCGGGATTTTTCGGGAAAAAGCGGGTTTTAGTGGGATTATAGCGCAATTCAATTTCTTAATGTGTGATTTTTTGGCCGTGTTTTATGTCCGCTTTTCGCGAAAAAACGCGGCTTTTTTTGGCGGCGAAAAGGTTTTTTAAGGCAATTTTTGGGCGGCTTTTGACGAAAAATCGGTCATTTATAGACCTTCAAAATCCGCAAAACGTAGTAATTTTTGCCTTTTTGAGCGCCCCATTTTTCAAAGCCGGGGCCTTTTTGCAGGTCGCATTTGCAGACGGCGAACGGCGCTTTTTCGCTGTAGCCAGCCAAAAAGTCAACTGTAAAACACGGCCAATCTCTGAATTTTTCGAGCCGTTTTTCGTAAAAAGAATTTAGGTTGCGGTACTCTTCGAGCTTTTCGCCAACCCAAATTTTTTCCAGCCAAAAGCCTTTTATCGGCAAAATCAAAGACGGGCGAGTGGAACCGAATTTCTTTTTGAATTGAGCGTATGTCGGTATGTCTGTCATTTTTTGAAGTTTCCTTTTTCGAAAAAAAACTGCCGCCCGGAATATGAGCGGCAGTCCAAAAACGAGATTTCAGAGCGCGTCGGGAAAAAGAATTTTGTGAATGAATTTGCTCACAGTAATTCCTTCTTGGGCGGCTCGTTTTTCCAATTCCTTTTTTTGGCAGGCGGTTAGCCTAACCGCAACTTGAACCGAAAGAGCGTTTTCTTCCGTCACAGTTTTGGTTCCGACCGGCCGCCCTGCGCCTTCCCGCCTTCCGCCGCGCTTACTCTTCTCTTCAGGCATAGTTAAATCACCTTGAAGATTTTCAGAACCGCTATGAGAACGATTCCGTTGATGATTCCCTGCGTGACCGCCTTTAGCAGGAAGTAAAGAATTTCTTCTTTTTTTGTTGACATAAAAGCCCCCTTGGGGTAAGATATGAGTACGCAAGAGCGGAAGTCTGAGAACCGCCGCTCTTGCTCCCCGTTAGCCGGTCATCAAGTTAATGACGACTGCTACAAGGATTTGGATAAAGCCTGCGATTAGTAGTACCGTTACTTCTCGCAGGTATTTTTTTATCCATTTCTTCATACCTTTCCCCCTTTAACAAAGATTTGTTCACCGGAGCAACGCTCCTGATGATTTTAATATACTGCATATTTGATTATTTGTCAATAGTTTTTTCAAAAGAATTTGTTATTTTTTCATCGCTACAATCAAGACATTGTTCAATGCTTTGTACCTCCTCGCGCGCCTTGGCTTGGCCGCAAGAGTAACATACGCAGCCCGCAAGTATAAAAATTGAAAGCAAACACAAAGCGGGAATGGTATCATCCCAATCCACAACCGCATGAGCGTCAAGAAGTAAAATCAACAAGCAGGTCGCCAAGACTGTAAGCGTTATCGTTATGACGGTTTCCATATTCTATCCTCTTGGATTTTTCTTTTTAGCGCAGTATGGGCAATAATATCCGAAGTACCATTGTCCGCATTGGCCGCAACAACGTGTTCCAGCAGTGATAGCCATTCTTACGCCTCCTGTTTTTCTTGCTTGAGCCGCCGCAAAAGTTTCATGCCGTCGGTAGGGTCGGCTCCTAGAAAGGACATTATGTCTCCGGCGACGTCCTCGCGGCCGGCTTCGTAGGCCGCGTTCATTTTGAAGCGGGTCGATTCGTCCACGACAAAGCCCATCTCATCAATCCATTCGTCAAAGGTCATAGTCTTACCTCGCGCCTATGGCTTTTACGCCGCTGCCGGTCATTTGGCGGCTGAGGCTGATTCCGTTGGCTTTTTTGAGCGCGAGCGCGGCTTCGTTTTCGTTCGGTGATTTTGAGAGGGCGAGCAGTTTCTTCACTCTTCGTTTTACGCTTTCAAGTTCATCCATGCTTTCATCGTCCTTGCCGCGTCAGCTTTCGCGGCTTTCTTGTTCCTCAAATTCCTCAAAGATTATTTGCTTTTTCGTAGTCTTCGCGTAGTCGAGTTCCTGCCGCGCTCCTTCCGAGTCGCGCCAGTCTTTTTGCAGGAAGACCGCGTCGCACACGTCAATCATGGCGAAGCAGACGTGAAGGTAGTCCGCGTGGCTGAAGCCTTCGTTCAAGGCCAGCGTCGCCGGAGACATCGTGAGGTGCCCTTGGTCTCTGAGCGCCTTTGAGCTGTCGTAGAATTTTTTAAGGAAGTCGGGCTTTTCAAGTCCGGTTATTTTCCCCGCTATGTAGACTTTCATCTGTTTCTCCGCTTTCAAGAATTTCGGCCGCCTGTCTTGGCGACAGTCCACTTTTTGCGCAATCAGGAAAAAAGAAGCGGCGGCGATTTGCAGTCCGTCATAAGTCAAGCTGTTGACGGCTTGTTGCGCCTGTTCGGGCGTCAATCCGTTCTCGCCATACAGGTATGACATCTCGCCACCGTCCCGCCAAACCGCCATGTCCGCTCCTTTTTTTGCACAAGTTTTCGTTTGGTCGCGGCGGGCTTTATTTGCCTGTCGCGGCGGTGTTCTGCTTGGCGAAGATGCCGGGGTTGATAATCGGAACCGCTATCGCGAGAGCGAAAATCACCACGGCAAAAATCGCCACGGCTATGTGCGGAATCGCGCTTGCGACGATTGAAATGACAATCATCAGGAAAGACACGAGGATTACCGCGATCCAAAGCCAAAAGCACACCATGCATTTTAACGCGTTGCTCATGCAATCACCTCCTTCCTCCGCCGAGGGTAGATTTCTTAGGTATGAAAACGCCAAAAGGCCATGCTTCCGCCGGAAAAAAAGGAGGCCGCAGCGTCCGAGCGACAAATGGGGAACGCCAGCCGCCACGGCCTCCAGCCGATGAAAGCGTATGATGAGATTATAAAAAAGAAAAACCGCTGATGTAATTTAACAGCGGTTAAAAGTTTGGATTTTATGCTTCGTCGGGAACGTCCCATCCGAAGGGAAAGTCTTCTTCGATTTGTTTATCACGTTTTTCTTTTGAAATGTGCTTGTAGTCTTTGCAAGTGTTCCAAGCTTCGTCGGGAATTCCTTTGGGGTGTTTTACGCAGGTTTTGTTACCCGTGTTCAAGTCGCAATGCCAGCACTTTAATATAACCATTTGGCGAACTCCTTGGCGTATTTGGCGATGAGCGAAACGGCTTGCGCGGAAATCTCGTCTCCGGCCATTTTCATTGCGAACAGCTCCGCCACCGCTTCCTCTGGCTTGCGTCCGGCGTTCCAGCTTATGTTCTTCTCAAACCATTTGCCGTCGCTTTTTTCAAGCCACTTTATGGGTATAAACTTATAGCGATTCGTTAAATGTTTCAAGACCCATTTGTGGCCGGCCTCGTGGAACACGAAGTGCATCGGCGAACTTGTTGATATGATTCTGTCATCAAATCTTTGTTTCGCGGTTTTTGGAAGCTTCAAGTAGCGCTCCGTCGCCTCGACATCGACGGCGATTTTGATGTACTCCGAATCAGTGAGTTTTTTCAAGAACAGCAGATTCTTCTTTTTGTCCCGGTTGTCCCAATAAACGTCCGCGTCGGCAAGGTAGTCCATAAGGTTCTTCCAGTCTTGCTCCGTCGGAGCGTTTCCAACTTTGGCATGGCGGACTAGGTACTTGTCGCCGGTTATTAAGCGCTGTTCAAGGACAATGACATTCCGTCCGCTTGTTTCGATTCCTTCCGCTCTCAGAAATTCCGTCAGCTTCTTGTCCAAAAATCCGACGGGCGCTGTGTTCTTGTTGTTTATCCGTTTCGCCGCTTGTTTTACTGTTGTGCGTATTGCTACATGACGAGTGGTATTTGCAAATTTTGCACATACCACTTTTTCTTACGGATTGCCTTTATCAAAAAGAACCTTACTTTGTCAATTTTTCGTACATCTTGAACAATTCGGCCACGCACTCTGATTCTGTCATCTTTGTGCTAAAACCGTATGCGGCCATTACAGCGCGGTCGTTTGCCTGATGCGCTTTGCGTAGTTCTGGCGGCATGAACGTTTCGTCATACAAATCTGCAAGCGATGAATCAGGATACTTTGAGCGAGCGTCAAGAATAGCTTGAGCGGTTTCTTCAATTTTAGATTTTTGCTCGTCTGTCGGATTGCACCATGGAAAGTTGTTATAAACAATCGTATTTGAGTAGCTGTAATCGCTCTTTAGTCGACCGCATACTGCACGCATCCATGCCATGTGGACATTCGAGTTAAGAACACCAAAATGATAAAGGGAAGCATTTGGCATGACAAAAAGCTTATCGCCTGGAATTATATTCTTTGAAAGATAATCAATCGGAATATAACGTCGTTGCTCAGACGACACTTTAGGAATCGCAACATAATCATTTTCGGATATGAAAGGTGCTCCAAAAAGGGTTGGGGTTTCTGCAGCTCGAAGCGTGCTCTCGCGCTTGCTTGCAAGACGAAATCTTTTCACTTTTTCTACTCTTCGCATAAGTTCTGAACATTTTCGTAATTCCGCTGGATTTGCGCCAACAAGCCAAAAACACCAACGGGGTTTTCTGTCAATAAAATCTTTCCCCATCATAAATGGACGCAAAAATTTTTCGCCTTGCGGTTCATTCCTTAGATATTCATCTTTTTCTTCGATGGTAAGAATAAAGTTTCCATCGTCAATCGGCTGGCCACCGAGACAAATTTGAGGAACGCTGCAAAGCGGCTTTGAATTTTTATCAATAAAAATATTAGGAGCGTCAAGAAGATAACCGTTAATATTTTTTGCTTCAACTATGTTCCCACTTTCATCAAAAATCTTTTTTTGTTTCACCTCTGCTTCTTTATTCGAAAAACCAATTATAACGCAATGAACATGAGCCTTTTCTGTGCTTTCACTGTCCCAACGGAAAGTCCGCCATGCAAAATTAATTCTTACATCAAATTTCTCAAAAAGCGGTTTCCACAAATTTGTGACAGCCCCGCCTTGCGTTATAGAGTTCGTTGAAACAAGAGCAACTTTAGTCTGTTTTTTTGCTATTACATCCGTCGCTTTTTTATACCAACAACAAACATAATCCAAATCACCCACACCATCCCATTTTTCGCCGAAAATGGAGAGCACATCAGACTTTTGCTTCTTGTCCATCCATCTTGCGCCAATAAACGGCGGATTTCCCATAATGTAGTCATACACATGCGCCGTTCCGTCTGTTTGTGTCGTAAAGCCGCTAAAGAGGCCGTCTTTAGGCATTTCGTCTTTGTCAATCGGCTTTAGAGTCGCCCAGTCCATGCGAAGAGCGTTCCCTTCAACGATAAAGGCGTTTGTGGTCAAAGGCAAAAAATTTATGTTTTGACTCAATATTTTTTCGGTCTCAGCGACCATTTGGCTTTCGGCAATCCAAAGAGCGGTTTTTGCAACTGTCACGGCAAAGTCGTTTATCTCTATGCCGTAGAACTGGCCGATGTTGACTTTTATGCACTCGTCAAAGCCAAGAGCTTTTTCTCCCTTGTTCAAAATTGAAACGACTTTGTTTTCAAGACGGCGAAGCGACAGATATGTTTCTGTCAAAAAGTTTCCGCTGCCGCACGCTGGGTCAAGAAATTTTAGCAAGCCTAGTTTTTTCTGAAAATCTAAAAGATTTGCGTCGCGCGTCTTCGCGGCGGAACTTTGGCAAATCTTTTCAAATTCCGCGTTCAGCTCGTCCATAAAAAGCGGGTCAATGACTTTGTGAATGTTGGCCACGCTGGTATAATGCATTCCGCCCTTGCGGCGCGTTTCAGGGTTCAAAGTTGATTCAAAAACTGCTCCAAAAATTGTCGGACTTATCTCGCTCCAATTGAACGGCGCGCAATGGTTCACAATCACATCGACTATCTCTTGCGTGAAGTTTGGTATTTCAATTTGCTCGTCGCGGAACAAGCCGCCGTTTACATAAGGGAACGGCTTTAGCTTTGCGTCGTATTTGTCGCGTTCGGAAATCTTTGTGTCCAGCGCCTTAAAGAGCTTTATTATGCCGTCGCGTAAATTTTCAATTGCAAAAGAAGTTATGTAATCCTCAAACGAAGTCCTCGTTTCAAAAAGCCCAGCGTCCTCCGCGTAAAGGCAAAAGACTATGCGAACGCAAAGAATGTTCAGAGAGCGCAAGGATTTTTCATTGGGGTCAATGTATTCTTTTATGAGCGCGTCGTAAAGCTTTCCGACAAGAATTCCCGCCTGCAAAGAAAGCTCTTCTTCCCTGCGGATGTTTTCGTTCTTTTGGTCAACAAGGAACTGCAAACGATAATAGTCTTTTTCCAAATCTTTTAAAAGAATCTGCTGCGGCTCGCTGTTGGGCGCTTCCAAATCGTAAACAAGGAATTCAGCAAAGTTGCAAACAACGATCCAACGCGGCTTTTCGCTGGCCTTCATATCGCCCACATAGCGCTTTGCTTGCTGAAACGGAGTCAGCACTTGGCCGTCGCTCTGCTCGTAAGCTTTGCGCAAGTCAATTTTCACGCCCTTCTGTTCGATTAGAACTTTTGTGTCGGCAATATACGCGTCGATGTAGCTTGTATGAGATAGCTGAACACGCTTTTCAAATTCAATGTAAGAAGCCGGGTCTGACACGCCCAGGACATTTTGCAAAAGCTGAATCCAAAACCGCTGCGACTCCTGTTTTTCGTCGCCTTTATCTTTCCAATCTTCACTAAACTTCTTTGCCGCTTTTTGCTGTTCAATCTGGGTCATAAAAGAATTATAGCGCAAAACATGGTTTTTGTTAATGACTTAGGCCGTTCCCCAACTCTTCCTCTAATTCAAAATCCACACCCTGTTCCTTGGCAAACTTGGTCATTTTTTGTACAAGTTCCAAAAACTTGAAGCTTTCTTCGCATCCGTCATCCTTGTAGATTTGCATGCTTGGATTGTTCAATTCCAGACTCAAATTACGGGAATCGCTTGATATTTCCACAATCAGATAAAAGCCGTCGGCGCGCCGGATTTTTTCCTCTTCCCAAAGCAGCTTTTGCAAGTCTATCTTACGCAGCTCCTTAAAGAAGCTTCCGACAGGTTCTTTTGGCACAAGTTTTGAGCAAAAGTCTTGGCTTAGGTCAAACAACACAGCCTCATCTTCCGCCTCCGAATAAGAAAAAGTAAAGCCGTATTCGCTTAATTCCCCCTTCGCCGGAAAAGATGATTCAGTTTTTATTGTAATTTGAGTCATTACATACCCTCATTTTTATTATACCACCCTCCGTCCGTCTTTTCTACTCCGTTCCCCTGCGCAAAATGTCAAGGTACTCAGTGTAAGAATACAAGCTGGCTTTGCCGCTCTTTGAGGACGGCGACAAAATGCCAAGAGCGCGCAAACGCTCTATTGTCTTGGCGGCAGTGTTGTAAGAAAGGCCCAAGGCGGATGCGGTTTTTGTCGTGTCAATTATCGCTTTGGCTTCTACATATTCAAAAAGAGCCAGCGCGTTGTCCCTCGAACGTGGTGGAATTGTTTCTATCAAGGCGATGTTTTTTTTGTGAAGCGTTTCCAATTCAGACACAGATTCAATCGCGTCGTTGGCGGTTTCCAAAATCATCTGCAAAAAAAACGCAATCCACTGCTCGTAGCTTCCGCTTCTTCGAACTTCGCCAAGGCGGTCGTAGTATTCCACGCGGTTAATTTTAAGAAAGCAAGAAATGTATAAAATCGGCTTTGAAATAATTTTTTTCTGAATCAAAAACAGCGCGATCAAAAGGCGGCCGATTCTTCCGTTGCCGTCCAAAAATGGATGTATTGTCTCAAATTGGTAATGAATGAGCGCCGCTTGAACAAGCGGGTCAAGGCCGCAATTTGAGTTCATAAATTTTTCAAGCTGGTTGAGCGCGTCTTTCATGTCTTCAATGTTAGGCGGAATGTACCGGGCGTTTTTTAACGCGCTGCCCTGTCCGCCAATCCAGTTCTGCGAAGTCCGAAATTTCCCCGGCGTTTTGTCGCTTCCGCGAACGCCCTTCAACAAAATCGCGTGGGTCTCCTTAAGAAGCCGCATGCACAAAGGCAAACGTTCAAGGCGATCAATAGCAAAATCCGTGGCGCGTATATAATTGATGACTTCGCCAACGTCAATGTTGGCGTTTTCCTGCAATTCAGGATTCAACACATCGTCAAGGGTGCATTGCGTTCCTTCAATCTGCGAAGAAACCAAGGCCTCCTTTCTGATATACATCGAAAGAAAAAGATTGAGGTTTGGAATTTTGTCGGAACTCGCGTCAAGAAATGCCACGCGCCTGTTGGCTTCAATAAGAAGAGAAAGCGTCCGCTCGTCAATCTCAACTGGAGGATCTGGCGGAAGCGGCGTTGGCATAAAAGAAAAATACGCAAGTTCGCCAGAAAGGTTTTGTCTAAGGCTTCCAGAGCGAGCGGATTTTGAAAATTCTTTGTCAAAATTTGCCATGTATTTTCAAATTCTCCTTGTTTCTTGAAAATTCTACCTGTATTTTACCATAGTATTTTCAAGAATTCAAGATTTTTTGAAAATTCTCCCCCATTTTTAACAAAGAATTTTCAAATTTCCGCGCATTTTTGCCGTTATGCCACCCCTTACTTCACCGTAAACCCAACCGTCTTCTCCATTCCCGCGACGCTGACAGTAAGAACGCCCTTGCCTTTTTTGCCAACCGTGCGGACGTAGCAGGCGCAAGAGCCGGCGCGAAAGGAGGCTTGGTCAGGGCCGTAAAGCTCGATGGCGCCGCTTGCCTTAAAGGACGCGGGCTCAAAAAAGTACGGAAGGACATTTCCGTAATTGTCGCGGGCGCTAAGGCGGACGCAGGCTACGTCGTAAGACTCATCTTCATGCAAGACTGTGGCCGAAACGTCGGCGCAAAGTTCAACGCTTTGGACCGGGCCCCTAAAGACTGTCTTGACCAGCTTTGAGCCCTTGTAAGCCTCAAACCTAAAGACAGCGGCAGCCTCGCCCCAGTTGCCCACAAACTTTGTGTAATAGTCTGTGATTTTGGCGCGGCCTATTCCGCGCGGCAACAGGCGGACAAACGAAAGCATTTGCGACAATCCCGCCGAGTTTTGGCCGTAGAGCGCCACATGGTTTAGAATGTTCTTTAAATCGCGCGAGGCGGACTCGGACAAGCCCGCTTCGTCCACCAAGCGGCGGCCCACATAGTCGTCAATCAAGATTGGGCCGTGCGCAAGATTTTTGTAAGGCGAATTTTCTTTTTTAAATTCCGCGATGAATTTTCCGCCCAAATACATTTTGACAGAATCGGCGTTGGTAAAAATCCAGTTCTTTCCGCGGGCGCTGGCCGGATGCTCGCCAACGTCCATCGAGCTTGAAATTTCCAAGACAGGAATTTTTTCTTGCTGGCTCATGTATAGCGCCGCCGCCATCTTGGGATTGCGGAACATGTCCATAACGCCGTGGTAGCAAATAAAGTCGCCGCTTCCAAAATCCTTGTGGGTGTTGTAGTCAAAGGCGCACCAGGCAAAGCTGCCTGCGATTCCTTTGGCGGCGGCGACGGCGTTGATTACGTTGGCGTGTCGCAGCGCGTGTTCCGTCCGGTGAATTTCGTCGTCAAAATTTTTTGTGGGGAACATGTGGCCCGCGTATTCGCTGATTAGATAAGGCTTTTTTGCGTCGCCCGCGCGGACAACATCGCTTTTCTTTGAGCAGCCGGCGTTGTTCCCTTCGTGGATAAAGTCGTTGAAAGTGTAAACGTCTTCTAGCAAGCGCGATTTTTTTATGCAGCGCACGCCGCCGGTTGGTCTGGTCGGGTCAAGCGCGCGGCAAAGAGCGTTTGTCTCCGCATAAAGCGCGTCGTCGTCGGGCGACTCGTTGATTCTGACTCCCCACAAAAAAATGCTTGGGTGGTTGCGGTACTGTTCCACCATCTCGCGGACGTTTTGCACAGCCTGCTTGCGCCACTTGTCGGACTTGCCGATATGCTGCCAGCCGGGAATCTCGGTAAAGACCAAAATGCCCCGCTCGTCGCAGTGGTCGATAAAGTCTTGCGACTGCGGATAATGGGAGGTGCGGACGGCGTTAAGTCCAAGCTCGTCCTTAAGAATGTCCGCGTCCAATTTTTGCATGCTGGCTGGCATAGCGTAGCCAACGTAGGGAAAGCTTTGGTGCCTGTCCATTCCGCGCAAAAGGAATTTTTTTCCGTTCAAAAAAAGGCCCTCGCCTTTCATCTGAATGTCGCAGAAGCCAAAGCGGACGGTCTTTGTGTCAACCAAAATTTTTCCGTAATAAAGCTCGGCCTTTAAGACATAAAGCACAGGTGTTTCGGGCGACCAAAGTTGCGCGCCGTCAAGCGAGCCTTGCGCGACTATTTTTTGTCCGCCGCCAGTTTGCCATTCCTTTTGGAAAAGGATTTTTGAGTCGCCGGATTTTTGGTCTTGCGAACTTTTTTTATCTTTGCCGCCTTTTTGGTCTTGCGAGCCCTTCTCGTCCTTGCCTGCCGCTCTAAAAAGCGTCGCGCGAATCGTGGCCTCGCTCTTTTTGTCCAAAGAAATCTCGGCGCAAAAATCCGTTCCGCTTGTATGAACAAAAATGTCTTCGATAAAATTTTCGTTGGCCACTTCCAAAAAAGCTCCGCGGTAAAGGCCGCCGTAAGTCATGTAGTCGACCACAAAGCCAAAGGGAGGCGTGTCCAAGCTTTCGCGGGAATCCAGTTTTACCGCCAAAACATTGTTTTTGCCCGCAGGCGCGAGCGCTTGGGTAAGCTCAAATTTAAATGCCGTGTAGCCTGTGGAATGGGTTCCCAAAAGTTTTCCGTTAAGATAAACGCTGGCCTCGTGCGCGGCCGCCAAAAAAGTGACGAATACGCGGCGGTTTTTCCACGCGCGCTCGGTCTTAAATTCGCGCCTGTAGCCGGAGACCATCTGGTAATCGCTGGGTTGAAAATAATTGTATGGGGTCACAGCCACGCTGTGCGGAAGCCGAACTTCTTGCAAGGATTTTTTAAGCGCGGCGCCAGAGATTTTGGGCGCGCACAGTTCCGCCTCAAATTTGGGAGTCCAAAGCCAATTGTCATTTAAATTGATTCTTTCCATAATTATATTGTAAATTGTTTGAAAAAATATTACAATATAACAACGCAGTTGGCTGCAAAAGCGCCGCGCGGCCCTAACCTTTTTTATGTTAGGTTGTTTGTATTATATAAGGAAAGAAAAAATTATGAAAAAAACGACAATTATCGCGGGCGTTCTTTTTGCCGCGACAATCTTTTTTGGCTGCCAGACGGTTCCCAAAGAAATTTCGGAAGAACTTGACGCGCGCCAATTGATTCAGCTTGGCCAAGACAACTATGACCTGCACCACTACAAGGCGGCCGAAAAATACTTTAACACTGTCTTGGAACGCTACGGCGACGACCCCAAGCACTATTTGGAAGCCAAATACGAGCTTGGCCACCTTTACCTAAAGCAAAAAAAATACGCCGCGGCCTACGACAACTTTAAAGAGATCGAAGAAATCTACGCCAGCGTTCCGGTGGGACTCCCCGGCTCCTACAAAATTTTGTGCGGCATAGAGCTTGCCAAGATTCCGCCAGAAAAAATAAAGGAAATCGAAGACAGGAAAAAAGCCGCGCAAGAGGCGCCTCAAGAGACTCCAGAAGAGCGCGCGGCAAGAGAGGCGGAACGAAAGAAAGCCGCCCAAAAGTCTCACGAAAGCGCGGTGAATGAACAAATCGAGCGCGAAAAAAACGCGGCCCAAAAACAAAGCGAGCCTCCCAAAGACGAAGGCCCGTCAGAAGTTCAAGAAGAAGCCGCTACTGTCGAAGCAGCAGAAGAAAGATAAATTATTGCGGCGCGATAATTTTATTCGCGCCAATCACCTGCCGCGACGCGCCTTTTCGTCAGGCGTGATTATCGCGGTGATGCTCACGTTTTTTTCGCGGGCGGTCTTCTCAACCAATTCCTTTGAATACTTTCCGCTGCGGCGCGGCTTTGGGTGCGGCTCCGCGTCTCCAATCAAGATAATCTTTTTTTGCGCGTCGTCCCGCCACTTGTAAAAGTCCATCGAAGCGTAAAGCGCCTCGTACACCGGCTCGGGAATGTCGCCGCCTTCGGTTCCGATAATTCTAAAACTGTTCAGGCTGACTAAAAATTCGTCAAGGGATTTTGTAAAGTCAAAGTATTTTACAGGAAGGCCCTTTGTCCAAAAGTTGTCGCCGTAGTCGCGGTAAAGCAAAAGTCCAAAGCGAACGTCGCCAAAAGCCTCCAACTCGTGGGCAAGGCGGGGAATCATTTCTCCGCGCAAGCGCTCGATGTCGTCCTTCATGCTGCCGGTGGCGTCAAGAGCGAACACAACGTCAACCTTGTCCTTGGGGTTAATAGCGCGCAAAACAGTCACGATGTCGTCAAGCAAAGAATCCGGCCCCTTGGAATAAATCAGCATGTCCGAAAATTCCTTGAACTTGTCGGCGGCCACTGGATTGTATTCGTCAGTCAGCACAACCACTTCGGGCTCTGGCTCCGGTTCAGGAGCGGGAGCGGGACGCGGGCGGGTCCGCTTTTCCAAATTGAACATGTATGGATTGTCGTAAAAAGAGCCGGTGTAGTCGCAAAAAGGCTTTTCAAAGCCGCGAATGTTTATGAACGTTCCCATTCCGACTTGAACAGTTCCATGACGGCTCCAGTCGTATCCAAAGACCAGCTCGTCGGGAACAAAAATTACAAAGGCCTTTCCAAACTGCGCGTCGTCCTGCGCGGTCGAGTCGACCAAAAAGTAAAGGCCCTTTGTTTTGGAGTCCAACACCTCTCCGTCAAGGATTCGCTTTTCGTCTCCGTTTGTCGAATTCCATTCTTTGGCGCGGTAGGCGTAGTTGTCTTCCTTGCCGAGCGGGTCTTTTGTTGTTTCGGTTAGCATAACGGACTCAAGGCCGGGCTTTTTTCGTATGAACAAATTGCAGCCATTTTCGACCTTTTCGACGCGCAAATCTTGGGGAGTTATCAAAAGATTGTTCTGCGCGCAAAGAGAAACCGTCAACACTGACAAAAGAACGCCGCTCAATAAAAACTTTTTCATGCTTCTATTTTCGGCAAAAAATTTAATAATATGACCATAATTTCCGATAAAAAAGATATGGCTTCAAAAAAAACGTTTAGAATTAACTTTGACGCTTGCGTCTCAATCAGCTTTTGCGTCGCCGCGCTTTTAATTTTTGTCTTGGACGCGTTCGCGCTTAAAAACTACAGCCTTGTCCAAAATATTTTCTCCGCGCCCGGAGCCAAGGGAGCCGAACAAGCCTTTAACTTTTCGTCGCCGGCAAACTACGCGCGCCTCTTTTTGTTCGTCTTTGGTAACAAAAACTTTTTGCAAGTCCTTTTTTCTTGCGCATTCATTTTGCCTTTTGGCGCGCTTATGGAAGAACGTTACGGCTCGCCAGCCGTCGCGCTTATGGTTGCCATTTGCTCCTTTGTAACGGGCGCGCTCAACGCCTGCCTTGTTCCCCAAAGCCTTTGCGGAGCGGCCAGCGTTGCGCTGATGCTGATTTTGCTTTCTTCAATCACTTCCATCGCCAAAAACGAAATTCACCTGTCAAGCCTTTTGACCCTGCTTGTTTGCCTGGCCGGAAACCTTTACGTTTGCTCGCAAAACGGCGGCCTTGATCGCATGGCGGTGACAAGCCTCTTTGTCCAGCTGGCGGGCGCCCTTGCCGGAAGCATGGCAGGCTTTTTGACCGCTCCCAAAACAAGGCGGGCCGCTTCGACCGCCTCAAATTCAAGCGCGCAAGACCGCCTGCGCCAAATTGACGAAGAGTCGCCCCGCAAAAAAAGCTTTTGGGGCAAAAAAAAGGCCGACGACGAAACTACCGTCATCGGCTCGATAAACATTTAGCGGCCGCCTCTTGGGCTTGCCGCAAGTCTTTGTTTACCCAAAAATCGGACGAACTTTTGTAACTGTCTCAATTCCAGCCAAAGAGCGCAGGGTGTCTTCGGGAACAACGCCGTCAATGTCGATGATGTTGTAGGCGGTGTCTCCCCTATTCTGGTTGATCATGCCCGCGATGTTGAGCTTGGCGTCTCCCAAAACAGTCGTGAACTTAGACACGATTCCGGGCGCGTTTTTGTGGCTGATGCAAAGGCGGGTTCCATTTTTGGGAATCGGGTTTTCGGTGACGCACTTGGGAAAGTTGACCGAATTTGTGATGTTGCCCTTCTCCAAAAATTCGCGCAATTCGTTGACGGCCATCACGGCGCAGTTGTCTTCCGCTTCGGGAGTTGACGCGCCAAGGTGGGGGAAGCAAATCACGTTCTTTTTGTTCAAGAGTTCCTCGCTGGCAAAGTCAGTCACAAAGCAGCGAACCTTTCCGCTGTCCAAAGCGGCCAAAATGTCATCGTTGTTGACCAAGCCGCCGCGGGCGATGTTGATTACCACAACGCCGTCCTTCATGTTCTTGATTGTCTTTTCGTTTATCAAGCCCTTTGTGTCGGGCGTCTGCGGAATGTGAATGGTGACGTAGTCGGCCTTGGAAAGCAAAACGTCAAGGGTTTCGGCGTGCTTGATCGAAGAGTCCAAGCGCCAAGCGGCTGCGATTGACATAAAGGGATCG
>JAFZLA010000043.1 GCA_017551705.1 Treponema sp. | reverse complement strand
GCAAAGACTGACGTTCCGGCGCTGACGTTTCCCGTGCGGGCGGTGACGCTGTTTGTGGCCACCATTCCCGTTCCCGCGTCTCCTTCCGGCGGAGCCAGCAGGCAGCCCGCCTCAAACGCTCCTGTGGGGTCCAAAAATTTTGCGCCCGCTTCCGTCAAAGTTCCGGCGGGCTTTCCGGCGACTTCCACGCGCGGCAAAATTTGTTCCAGCTTCCAGTTGAATTTTTTGTCGGCGACAAGATTGTCAAAAGCCGCCAAGAATTTTTTGTCGTAATTTTTTTTCGTCATGTCAACGGGGAACATTCCCGAAGCGTCGCCGATTCCCAAAACTTTTTGGCCGGTCAGCTTAAAGTGAACCCAGCCCGCCAACGTGTTGATGCTTGCGATTTGGGGAACGTGTTTCTCATTGTTCAAAATCGCTTGGTACAAGTGCGAAATGCTCCATCTCTCCGGAATCGGAAAGTTGAACAAGTCGGTCAGCTTTTCGCTGGCTTGGGCCGTGATTGTGTTGCGCCAAGTTCTAAACGGAACAAGAAGATTGTCGTCCTTGTCAAAGGCAAGGTATCCGTGCATCATCGCGCTGATTCCCAAAGACTTGGCCTTGCGCAGTTCCAGCCCAAATTTATTTTTAACGTCGGCCTTGAGCTCGGCAAAGGCTGTTTGCAAGCCGCGTTCCACCAAGTCCAGCGAGTAAGTCCATACGCCGTCGACCAAAGAATTTTCCCAGTCAAAGGCTCCCTGCGCCACAGGATTGAAGGCCGCGTCAATCAAGACCGCCTTGATTCTTGTCGAACCAAATTCAATTCCCACGCTTGATGTGTCAAGTTCCGCCTGTGTCATATTTTCCTCCTAATCTATGTTTTCCTTAAAGTAAATGTCCAAGGGCATGTTGATTATTTTTTGCGCGTCGCTTTGAAGGACGATTTTTTTGTAAATCTCCTTCATCACCGCCTGCCCCTGTCCCTTTGGGTCTTGCGAAATCAGCGCGTCAATCTTTCCGCTCTTTATCGCCTGCCTGTTTGACGGAACCAAGTCAAAGCCCGTCACTGCAATCTTGTCCCTAAGCCCCAGCTCGGCGATTCGGTCGCCCACAAAATGGCCCTCGCTGTTGACGATGCAAACGCCCCGCAAGTCGGGACATTCTTTTAAAAGGGAATCGACGGCTTCGTAGATGAATTTTTTTTCGGCGCCCCGCGCGATTTTTTGAACGGCCTTGCAATTTTTGCTTTGCGAAAAATAATTTTCAAAGCCGCGGCTGCGCTCGTTTAAGTTGAATGATTCGGAGAAAGGTTTTATCGCGGCAAAAGTTCCTTCGCCCTTTGCAAAAAGCCGCGTGATTTTGGCCGCCAAAAAACCCGCGCTCATCGGATTTTGCGTGGCGGCGCACAAGGGGTCGGAGCCAGGAACGCTTGAGTCGACAAAGCAATAGGGAACGCTGGTCTTGGCCTCGCTGAGCAAGAACAAAATTTCTTCCTGCATGACAGGAGCGATGATGTAGGCCGCGCAGTCGGATGCAATCATTTTTTTGAACTGTTCGTTCAAGGAATTTCTGTCGGGGCGCTTGAATTCGTATGGTTCCAGCTTAAAGCCAAACGAAGCGTAGTCGCCCTCGCAGGCGCCAGCGATGCCGTCGTAAATTTCCTGCCAGTAGCCGCTTTCTTCGCTGACGCTTGGAATCAAAACGCCGATTTTAAATTCGCCCTTCTTTTTGAGGAAGCGCGCGATGGGGTCGGGCTTGTAGTCGTTTTCGTCTATGATTTTGAGAATTTTTTGGCGCGTCTCTTCGCTGACCCTGCCGCGCTTGTGAAGCACGCGGTCAACGGTTCCCGTGGAAACTCCCGCAATTTTCGCTATCTCGCTTACAGTCATAACGCCCCAAATTTTGAGGAAATTCCCCAAAAACTCCGAATTTTGCGTGTTCGTTCACGCACTTTTAACAGAATACACGATATTTTGCGGAATGTCAAGGATTTTTTTTGGGGGAACTGTGGCGCGCGCAAACAACCTCTGTCATTGCCCGGCTCGACCGGGCAATCTTTTGCGCAAAAGATGTTCGGGTCAAGCCCGAACATGACATAATCACTTGCCTTGCGCGGCTGTTAAAAGCTCGTAGTAAACCGGCTTGGGCTGGAACTTTTTGTCGAACAAAAGCGCGTCGCCGTAGCCGGGCTTCCAGGCGGGAATCCAGCTGTTCTTGTCGGAGATTCCCCAAACGATAAAGCTTTCTACGTTGGGTTCCTCCACCGCAAGCTTCATAAGCGAGCGCCAAATGTCGATTTGGGTTTGCGCGTAGTAGTCGGCGCGGGCCAAGGGCATTCGCACGTCAACTTCGCTAAAGCAAATCTTGATTCCAAGGTCTGCGTAGCGGCGGATGTTTTTGCGAACCGCTTCCTCTTTGTACGGAAGGTCCGCGGCCAAGTGCAGCTGCATTCCAACTCCGTAAATCGGAACTCCGCGCTCCACAAAATCTTTTACAAGATTGTACATCGCGTCGGCCTTTGCGTAGCCCGCGGCCTCGTTGTTGTATTCGTTAAGGAACAAATGCGCGTCGGGGTCAACCTCATGCGCCTTTCGTATCGCGCGCTCAAGGTAGCCGGGGCCAAGCGTCCTAAGCCAAACCGTGTCGCGCAGGCTTCCGTCTTCGTTGAACATTTCGTTGACAACGTCGTAGTCGCGGATGCGGCCCTTGAACCTTTGCATTACGGTCGTAATGTGCTCGTCCATCACCGCTTCCGCGTCCTCTTTTGTCTTGAGCTGGTTGACAAAGGGCGGGTTCATCTCGTGCCAAAAGAGCGTATGCCACTTG